>NZ_JBMRCP010000090.1:0-13226 GCF_057350545.1 Pseudolysinimonas sp.
GCAGCAGGATGCGCGGGTCGTTGATGAGGGCGCGCGCGATCGTGAGGCGGCGCTTCATGCCGCCGGAGAGGTCATCGACCTTCGCCTTCTTGCGGTCGGCGAGCTGCGCGAACTCGAGCAGTTCGTCGGCGCGCTTCGCGATGTGCGCGTGCGGCAGCCCGAAGTAGCGCCCGTAGACGAGGAGGTTGTCGCGCACGAGCAGCTCGTTGTCGAGGTTGTCCTGCTGGGGCACGACGCCGAGCTGCGACCGGATGTCGGGGCCGTGCGCGTCGGGGTCCATGCCGAGGATCTCGAGGTGCCCGGAGGTGCGCGCCGACACCGCACCGACCATGCGCATCGTCGTCGACTTGCCGGCGCCGTTGGGTCCGAGCAGACCGAACGACTCCCCCGGCGCGACCTCGAACGAGATGCCGTCGACGGCGGCGAAGTCTTTGTACTTCTTGACGAGGTTCTCGGCGACGATCACTGGCTGCGGCACGGAGATCGAGCCTAAGGGCACCCCGCGACATCCGCGAGCGAGAGCCGCCTACCGCAGAAACGGAATCGCGATCGGGGCGCGGAACACCCGCGTCGCCGCGGCGATCGTGCCCGCGACGGTCACGATGAGGTGGGCGATGGCGAGCACGAAGAAGACGATGATGACCGCCCCGATCGGGAAGAAGCCCGCGGTGCGGAACTCCTCGATCGACACCATGACCGCGAAGTAGACGGCGCACAACCCGAACACCACGAGGATCGTGAGCGCCCAGTTCGCGGCGTTCGTGGCGTTGCCGCGCACGAGTTGGTTCGCGCTGCGCCGCCGCGTCCGTGCCGTCACCAGAATCGCGACGGCGGCGATGAGCAGACTGGCGAACGGGATCGGGATGTAGGCGAGGAATCCGAGTGCCCAGGACAGCCGCCCCGTGGGCGCGGCGACCGGGTACTCGGGAATCGAGGGCGTACTCATCCGGCGATCCTAGACTGACCGCATGCGCCGCCTCACGTCCGTCGTCGCGGTCGCCGCGGTCGGCGTGCTGGCGCTCGCAGGGTGCGACCACCCGCCGGAGGATGATCCCGCGACCGACCCGCCGGACACTCCGGCGGAACTCGTGCTACCCGAGGATGCCGTGCTCGGCCTCGTCGCGATCGTCACCGCCCCGAACGGCGCCACCGCCGATCTCGCGGTGATCGTGCACGCGTCGCTCCCCTACCTCGTGCCGGAGGCCGAGGAGGCGATGGCGACGACGATCGCCTGGTGCGCGGGCGAGGTCGATGAGACGGTCATCACGGGGCGCGGTTACACGTTCACGGCGGTCGACGTCGCGCTTACGCCGCGCGACGGCGACTGGCCCGACGACCTGCGGCTCGCGGTGGCTCCGCAGCCGAACCCGGAGTTCGGGTCGACGCTCGCCGCGGGTGACGGGCTCGTGCAGGTGGACGCGAGCGACGACGACTCGTTCGGCGACGCGGTGCCGCATTGCCGCCAGCCGGCTGTGCTGGAAGGCGCGGGCGGCGGCACGGTGTATCTCGGCATCCCGAGCGACATCACCGGGGCGAACGACGCCGCCTCGTTCACCGCGTGGACGTTCCACGACTTCGGGCTCTCGGCCGTGCTGCCCGGCGACCTCGGGGCGTCGGAGACGACGTTCTCGTCATGCGTCGCGAGCATCACTCCACTGGGCTCGGAGTTCGGCGCCCCGAGCCCGACCTGGGCGGACAAGGCATCCGACACCGCCTGCCTCGTCGGCGGCGGCCCCTCGGTGGTCGAGTAGCCGCCTCCGGCCGCGCCCCTCGGGGGTCGAGTAGCGGTCTCAGGGCGCGCCCCTCGGTGGTCGAGTAGCGCGAAGCGCGTGTCGAGACCCGTCAACCTGAGTTGACTTCGGATCGAATCGTCAACTACGGTTGACGCCATGACCGAGCTGCGCACCCTCGCCGGCGAGGCCGACTCCGAGGATCCGTACGCCGCGCTGCGCGCGATCGTGCGACTCCGGACAGAATTGGATCGCGCGGAGACGATCGCCGTGCGCCGAGCCCGCAACGCGGGGTACTCGTGGCACACGATCGCCCTCGCCCTGGGCGTGAGCAAGCAAGCCGTCCACAAGAAGCACGGCCGCGCGTAGCGGTCAGGAAGCGACACGAATCCATGAGCGAACCCCGCGGCGGACTGCTGCGCCGAGGCAAGCCCGAGTCGGGCCCCCGCGCGAGCTTCCGCGAGCTGCTGCCGTACATCCTCGAGCACCGCGGACTGCTCGTCGCGGCGCTCCTGCTGAGCCTCGTGGGCGCCGCCGCCTCGCTCGCGCAGCCCCTGCTGGTCGGCCAGATCATCACGGTCGTCGAGAGCGGCGGCGTGATCGGCATCCTGGTCTGGGTGCTCGTCGCGCTCGTCGTCGTCGGCGCGATCCTCGGCGGGGTGCAGCACTACCTGCTGCAGCGCATCGGCACCTCGGTCGTCTTCTCGGCGCGCAGCGCGCTCGTGCGACGGATGCTGCGACTGCCGATCTCGGAGTTCGACCGCCGCCGCACGGGCGACCTCGTCTCCCGCGTCGGGTCCGACACGACGCTGCTCTACGCGGTCATCACACAGGGGCTGCTCGACGCCCTCTCGGGTGCGGTGATCTTCGTCGGCGCGATCATCGGGATGCTCGTCGTCGATCCGCTGCTGCTCGGGCTCACCCTCACCGTCGTGCTGCTCGCCCTCGGCAGCGGCGTGCTGCTGTCGTCGCGAATCCGGCCGGCGAGCAAGGAGCAGCAGGAACGCGTCGGCAACCTCGCCGCGGCCGTCGAGCGCGCGATCAGCGCGATCCGCACCGTGCGCGCGTCGAACGCGACGGAGCGCGAGACCGAGGCGATCCTCGTCGAGGCGGAGGCCGCGAAGCGCGCGGGGTTCAAGGTCGCGCGGATCTCGGCGATGGTCGTGCCGATCGCGGGTATCGCCGTCCAGGTCGCCCTGCTCGTCGTGATCGGTGTGGGCGGGTTCCGCGTCGCGAGCGGCGAGGTCGCGATCGCGTCGCTCGTCACCTTCATCCTGTTCCTCTTCATGCTGATCGGCCCGATCGGCTCGGTGTTCGGCGCCGTCAACTCGGTCAACCAGGCGCTCGGCGCCCTCGGCCGCATCCAGGAGATCACCGCCCTCGAGAACGAGACCGATCGGGATGCCGGGATCGAGCCCGCCGCGCCCGTCACGACGTCGGCGGCGATCCGCTTCGACGACGTGCGTTTCGCGTACGTGGTCCCGCCCGAGACCGCGGCGCCCGACGAGGCGCGCGACGTGCCCGAAAATGGGCACGTCGCGCCCTCCGAGCCGCATATTCCGGCACGTCGCGAGGTGCTCAAGGGGGTCACGTTCGAAGTGCCGCGGGGGAAGCGGGTCGCCCTCGTCGGACCGTCGGGGGCGGGCAAGTCGACCGTGTTCGCACTCATCGAGCGGTTCTACGACCCCGACTCGGGCGTGGTGCGGCTCGACGGTCGGGATGTCCGCGGCCTCCCCCGCGACGACCTCCGGGCCCAGATCGGCTACGTCGAGCAGGACGCCCCCGTGCTGGCCGGCAGCCTGCGCGACAACCTCAAGCTCTCCTCCCCCGACGCGACCGACGAGGCGTGCATCCGGGTGCTGCGCGACGTCAACCTCGGCGGGGTGCTCGACCGCGACCCGGCGGGGCTGGATGCCGCGGTCGGCGAAGACGGCATCATGCTGTCCGGCGGCGAACGGCAGCGGCTCGCGATCGCGCGGGCGCTGCTCGCGGCCCCGCCGATCCTGCTGCTCGACGAGTCGACGTCGAGCCTCGACGGGCTGAACGAGCAGCTGCTGCGCGAAGCCATCGACGCGGTCGCGGCCGATCGCACGCTGCTCGTCATCGCGCACCGCCTGTCGACCGTCGTCGACTCCGACGTGATCGTCGTGCTCGAGCACGGCGAGGTGATCGGCATCGGCACCCACTCCGAACTCGTGCAGTCGACGCCGCTCTACCGCGACCTCGCGAAGCACCAGCTGCTGGTCTGAGGCAACGGGAGAACACGGATGGCAGGTCGGTCGGGCGAGCCCGGGGTCTCGCTGCTGGAGCGGGCATCCCGACTGCTGCGTGCGCTGTCGACGGAGGGCGAGTCGATCGGCGTGCCCGAGCTCGCGCGCTCGGCGAGCCTGCCCGTGTCGACGACGCATCGGCTCGTCGGCGAGCTCGTGCGTCTCGGAGCGATCGAACGGCATCCCGACGGCACCGTGAGCATGGGACTCGGGCTGTGGGAGCTCGGCGAGCGCTCCGCCGTGCTGCGGCGGCTGCGCGAGGCGGCGCTGCCCGAGCTCGTCGAGCTCTACGACCTGACCGGTGAGAACGTGCACCTCGGAGTGCTCACCGGTTCCGAGGTGCTGTACGTCGCCAAGGCGAACGGCAAGCGCGCCATCCCGACCCTCTCCGAGGTGGGGATGCGGCACCCGCTGCACACGACCGGCGTCGGCCGCGCCATCCTGCTGGGCCGCGAGCCCGAGTGGCTCGACGAGTACCTGCAGACGCCGCTGCTGCCCGACACCCGCCACTCGATCACGGATGCCGTGCGGCTTCGCGAGGTGATCGCGGCGGAGGCGAAGCAGGGCTACGCGTTCACACGGCAGGAGATGACGCTCGGCAACGTGTCGATCGCGATGCCGCTGCGACCGCGCTCGGGGCTGCCGGCGGCGGCGATCGGGATCGTCGCGCACGCGTCGTCCGCCGACGAGGTGCGGCTGCTGCCGCTGCTGCGGCGTGCCGTCGCCGCCGTCGAGCAGCGTCTCGACCACACCACCGCGGGTTGAGTGCCGCGCAGCGGTGTATCGAAACCCACCCCGAGTCACCCGTCCCGGGGTTTCGATACACCCGCCTGCGGCGGGCACTCAACCCGCTAGGCGGGCGCTGCCCCTCGCGGGCATCCTGAACCCCATGGACGTCCTCCTCGGTGGTCGAGTAGCCGCGCAGCGGCGTGTCGAGACCGCTAGTCGCGCTGCTCGATGAGGGCGAGCTGCGTGCCGTCGGGGTCGACCACGTAGCCCGCGCGCATCCCCCACTCCTGCATCGCCGGCTCGTGCCGACGCGGGTGCCCGGTCGACGCGACGGGCACGCCGGCGGCGACCACGGCATCCCACAACTCGTCGAGGTCGGCGACGCGGATCGTGCACTGGAACGCGCTCGACAGCGGGTCGACGTCCGGATGCGCGAAGAACTCGAGCTGCACGGTGCCGCGACGCAGGATCATCCAGCCGTCGCCGCGGAAGTGCTCGACGAATCCGAGGCCCGCGTAGAAGTCGCGCGTGACGAGCAGGTCGCGCGACGGGAGGGCGGGAGAGGCGTGGTCCACGTCAGGTCGCCGGGGTGCGTCGGGCGAGGGCGAGCCAACCGGCGAGGCCGAGCAGGATGACGCCGCTGACGCGTTCGATCCACACGGCGCCGCGGCGCTTGAGCACGCGCACGGCCTGCGATCCGAGCAGGGCGTAGGCGAACATGATCGTGAAGTCGATCGCGCAGAACACGACGCCGATGACGAGATACTGCAGCACGACGTCGGCGCCGGGCGTGATGAACTGCGGCAGCAGCGCACCGACGAAAAGGTACCCCTTCGGGTTGGTGACGGCGACGAGGAAGCTGCGCAGGAACACCGCTCGACGGGTGCCGCGCGGATCGGCCGTCGGGTCACCGTGCAGCAGGGCGCCGCGAGAGAGCAGCATGCGGATGCCGAGGTAGACGAGGTAGGCGACGCCGATCCACTTCACGACCGTGAAGACGGTCTCGCTCGCGAGGAGCAGAGCCCCGAGTCCGAGGCCCACCGCGACGACGAGCACGATGTCGGAGGCGACGGCGCCGAGCATCCCGTAGGTCGAGCGCTTCACGCCGTAGCGGGTGCCGTTCGCGAGCGCGAGCAGCACGGTGGGGCCGGGGATCGCGATGGCGACCACCGCGGCGAGCGCGAACGCGGCGACGGTGCTGAGCTCCATGCGTACGGTCTACCATTCCAGGCTTGACAGTTTTTCTTGTCTGGCCTTACTGTCGTCGACATGGATGAGTTGCGGGTGCTCGACGACGGAGCAGCGGTCGAGGTCGCGCTGCACCCGATGCGCACCGCGATCCTCGATGCCCTCGCAGAGCCCGGCTCGGCGACCACGGTCGCCGCGACGATCGGCACGACGCGGCAGAAGGCGAACTACCACCTCAAGCTGCTCGAGGCGCACGGGCTGGTCGAGCACGCCGAGTCTCGGGCGTGGGGTGGCATCAGTGAACGGTTCCTGCGCCGATCCGCCCGCCGTCTCGTCGTCTCGCCGACGGTGCTCGAGACCACGCCGCTCGACCCGGACGATGTCGCCGACCGACTTTCTGCCGCCTACCTGATCGCGGTGAACGCACGGAGCGTATCCGAACTTGGGGCGATCACGCGCGCCGCCGCCGAGGGCACGCGCGTCCCCTCCCTGACCATCGACACCGTGATCGGGTTCGCCTCGGCTCAAGATCGCGCGGCCTTCGCGGCCGAACTGCAGTCGACGATCGCCGCACTCGCCGCGAAGTACCACCACGACGAAGGGCGGCCCCACCGTCTGGCCATCTCGTCGTATCCCCGACCGAAGGAGTCGTCGTGACCGAGCCCGAACCGCGCGAGCGCGTGGAGCACCGGATGGAGCGCACCTACGAGGTCGGGGCGAGCCCGGCTGAGGTGTGGCGGGCGATCGCAACCGCGGACGGCATCTCGTCGTGGATGGCGCCGACGCAGCTCGATGCCCGGATCGGCGGCGCCGTGTCGTTCGACTTCGGCGATGTCACGTCGAACGGCGTCGTCACCGGATACACGCCCGGCCGTCGCTTCGCGTACGAGGAGCCGTGGCCACTCGCGGCGACGCCCGACGAGCTCGCGCCCGATATGGCGCAGTGGTTCGCATCGATCGGCGTGCCCCTCGAGGAGGTCTACGCGACACTGCCGTTCGTCACACCCATCGCGACGGAGTTCCTCGTCGAGGCGGCATCCGGCGGCTCGTGTGTGATCCGCGTGGTCACGAGCGCCTACGGCACCGGCGCGGAGTGGGAGGACGAGTTCTTCGACCAGATGGTCGACGGCTTCGCTCCCCTGCTGGACGAGCTCGCGGCGCGACTCTCGGTGGGGGCGCTGCGATGACCGTCCCGCGCCAGCCGATCACGGTCACGCCCCTCCATGTCGCCGACCTCGCCGTCGAGGGCGAGCTCATGCCGGTCATGATCCACGCGATCGATCACCCTGACGGGCGGATCCTCGTCGACACGGGCTTCACCGAGCTGCACCCCGCGGTCGCCGACATGGACCCGCGTCTCCACCCGCTCCGCGAGCAGGGATTCGATCCCGGCAGCGTCGACCTCGTCGTCAACACCCACCTCCACTTCGACCACTGCGGCGGCAACCATCTGTTCGCCGGAACTCCCACGTACGTGCAGCGTCAGGAGCTCGACGACGCGCGGAATCTCGACGACTACACGATCCGCGAGTGGGTGGATGCTCCCGGCGTGACGTTCGTACCGGTCGACGGTGAACTCGAGCTGCTCCCCGGCATCCGCCTCGTGCCGGCACCGGGCCACACCCGCGGCACGCAGATCGTGGTGATCGACGGCGACGCCGGTCCGACGATCGTCGCGGGCGACGCCGCCGTCTGGTCGGGCGAGCTCGACGAGCCCACGACCGAGGGGCAGCGGCTCATCCGCTCCCTGAACCCCGAGCGTGTGTGGCTCGCGCACGAACGCGACCCGTGGATGCCGACCTCCTGACCTTCCACTGAGTGGGACGAGATGCCGCGGGCGGCGGGAGTCGGCGGGATGCTGAGCCGAGACCTCTCGACGCACACAGGAGTGACAGTGGTGGACGACATCCCGAAGACCGCGGCGAACTACCCGCCCGGGCATCCCACGCAGGCGGACATCTCGGCGGAGATCGCCGACATCGCGAAGAACAAGCCCACGTCGGCCGACCCGAACTGGGGCGACCACCGCACCCTCGTCGACTACCCGCCGTACCGCTCGAGCATCCTGCGGCACCCGAGCGCGAACCTCGAGCTCGTCGACCCCGAGACGCTCGAGCTGCACTCCCCCGCCTTCGGGCACCGCGACGTGCACTGGACCGAGTTCGACCTCACGCAACAGGTGAACGGCGAGCCGCAGGGCGAGCGCATCATCGTCACCGGCCGGGTGACGGATGCCGACGGCCGGCCCGCGGCGAACCAGCTCGTCGAGATCTGGCAGGCCAACGCCGGCGGACGCTACCGGCAGAAGAAGGAGCGCCACCCCGCGCCGCTCGACCCGAACTTCAACGGCGTCGGCCGCGTGCTCACCAACGCCGACGGGTTCTACAAGTTCGTCAGCATCAAGCCCGGCGCCTACCCGTGGCCCAATCACGTGAATGCGTGGCGGCCCGCGCACATCCACTTCTCGGTGTTCGGCAACCAGTTCACCGAGCGGATGGTCACGCAGATGTATTTCCCGGGCGATCAGCTCATGCCGCTCGACCCGATCTTCCAGAGCATCACGAGCGAGAAGGGCCAGAAGAGCCTCATCGCCGACTACGACCACGACGTCAGCGTGCCGAACTGGGCGCTCGGTTACCGTTGGGACATCGTGCTCAACGGCAGCAACCGCACCTGGTTCGAGAGCGTCGACGGCCCGGAGGAGGAGCACTGATGTCGCAGCCGAAGCTCTACCCCACCGCCGACCAGACCGTCGGCCCGTACTACGCGATCGGCATGGAGTACGCCGGGTCCGAGGCGCTCGTGCCGCACGGCTCGGCCGGCTCGATCACGCTGTCGGGCTACGTGTACGACGGCAACGGCGTGCCGGTTCCGGATGCCGTGGTCGAGATCTGGCAGACCGACGCGGCGGGCAACGTTCCCGCGGTGTCGGGCAACATCGTGCGCCGTGTCGACTCGTTCGCCGGTTTCGGCCGCTCGGGATCCGACGAGGAGGGCTACTACCAGTTCACGACGGTGGAGCCCGCCCCCACCGAGGAGGGCAAGCCCGCGTTCTTCGCGGTGATCGTGTTCGCCCGCGGACTGCTCGCGCGCCTGCACACCCGCATCTACCTGCCGTCGCCCGCCACCGACGGCGACGAGTTCCTCACCAGGCTGAGCCCCGAGCGACGGGCTACGCTCATCGCGACGCCCGTGGACGGCGGCTACCGCCACGACATCCACCTGCAGGGTGCGAAGGAGACAGTGTTCCTTGCCTTCAACTGACGACGACGCCGACACCGGCCTGCTCTCACCTCTCTGGGCGGGCACGCCGGTGGCGGCGGCCACGTCAGACCTCGCGGTGCTCGCCGGCATCGTGCGTTTCGAGGCGGCGCTCGCGCGGGTCACCGCCCCTCCCGGGGTGTCCGACCGCATCGCGGCGGCCGGGGTCGACCTCGACGCGGCGCAGATCGCCCGCGAGGCGCGCTCCGGGGGCAACCCCGTCATCCCGCTGCTCGGCGCCCTGAGGGAGCGGCTCGACGACGAGGCGTCGCACTGGCTGCACCGCGGCGCGACGTCGCAAGACGCCCTCGACACGGGGCTCGCTCTCGTCGCGAAGGATGCCGTCGCGATCATCATCGCCGACGCCACCGCGGCCGTCGAGGCGTTCGCCGTGCACGCCGCCGCGCACCGCGCCACCGTGATGGTCGGGCGCACGCTCACCCAGCCCGCCACTCCGATCACGCTCGGGGTGAAGCTCGCCGGCTGGGCGCGGGGGGTGGCCTCCGCCGCGGCCGAGGTGCGCCGTGGCGCGCGCGACTACCCGGTGCAGTTGGGAGGCGCCTCGGGAACGCTCGCCGCGTTCACGGCCTCCGGCGCCGACAGCATCGACATCGCCTCCCGGCTGGCTCGCGACCTCGGCCTGGCCGACCCGGTCGCCCCGTGGCACGTCTGGCGTGCGCCGATCACCCGGCTGGGCGACTCGCTCGTCGAGCTGACGGATGCCTTCGGCACGGTCAGCGAGAACACCACCGCTCTCGCCCGGCTCGGCGAACTCGACGACGGCGCGGCCGGCGGATCGTCGACGATGCCGCAGAAGTCGAACCCGATCCGGGCCGTGCTCATCAACGCCGCCTCCCGGCAGGCGACGCACCTGCTCTCCGCCCTGCACACCGCCGCGATCACCGTCGATGAGCGGCCCGACGGCGCGTGGCATGCGGAGTGGGAGCCGTTCCGCTCGCTCCTGCGCATCGGTGGCGGTGCCGCCTCGCTCGGACGCGACCTCGCCGAGGGGCTGCGCGTGCATCCCGAGGTCATCGCCCGGCACGTCGCCGAGGCGGGGCTCGACCTGATGGCCGAGCGCAAGCGCTTCGCCGACGGCGACGCCGACGCCGCGGACTACCTCGGCGTCTCGGCAGAACTCGTCGACCGACTGCTCACGGAGGCTCGCGAGGTGCTCGAATGAGCGCCCCCGCCATCCATCTCGTTCCCCTCGTTCCCGGGGGTTCGGGACGGCCGCTGCTCGTCGGGCCGTCGCTCGGCACGCGCGTCGCGGCGGTGTGGGGTCCGACGGTGCCGCTGCTCGGCGACCGGCCCGTGTACGGATGGGACCTGCCGGGTCACGGCGTCTCGCCCGCCGCCACCTCTGGGTTCTCGATCTCGGAGTTGGCGACGGGGATCACCGCCGCCGTGGACGAGCTCGGGCTCTCGACGTTCGCGGCCGCCGGGGTGTCGCTCGGGGGGCTCGCGTCGCTCGCGCTCGGGCTCTCCCTGGGGTCGCGGGTGACGTCGGTGACGCAGATCTGCTCGCTGCCCGTCTTGGGCACCCCCGACGGGTGGGCCGAGCGGGCGGCGCAGATTCGTGCATCCGGAACCCCCTCGGTCGTGCAGGGCTCGGCCGCCCGCTGGTTCGCCTCCGGATTCATCGAGTCTTCGCCGACCGTGTCGTCCGGGCTGCTGCGCGACCTCATGGATGTCGACGACGAGAGCTACGCACTGTGCGCGGAGCTGCTCGGGTCGACCGATCTGCGTGCCTCGGTGCCGTCGCTGACTGTGCCGTACACGCTCATCGAGGGCGCGGTGGATGTCGTCGTGCCTCTGGCTGCTGCCGAAGAGGCTGTCGCGTCGGCGCGTGACGGGCGGCTCGAGGTGCTGCCAGGCGTCGCGCACCTCGCGACGGTGGAAGACCCGGCATCCGTTGCTCGGATTCTTGCGGAGGTGTCATGAGTTTGTCGGATGACGAGCGTCGCGCTCAGGGGATGAAGGTGCGCCGCGAGGTGCTGGGCGACGAGCACGTCGACCGTGCCGTCGCCGGCGTGAACCCCGACAACGAGGACTTCCAGGACTACATCACACGCGTCGCGTGGGGCGACATCTGGTCGCGTCCGGGGCTGGATCGTCGCTCCCGCTCGATCGTCGTGCTCTCGGTGCTCATGACCGCGGGGTACTGGGAGGAAGTGCCGATGCACTTCCGGGCGGCGATTACCAACGGCCTCTCCCGCGAGGAGATCCGCGAGGTGATCCTGCAGGTCGGCCTCTACCGTGGGGTGCCGGTGGCGAACCACGGCACCCACCTGCTGCGCGACACCCTCGGCGAAGCCTGACCCTCGGTGGTCGAGTAGCGACCGCAGGTCGCGTGTCGAGGCCTCTCCACAGATTCACGACCGCTAACCTTGAAACTGTCTAGGCTTACTAGACTACATTGGTGGTCGAGCAACCCACGCGCAGAGTCCTCCCCGACGGGCACCGGCTGATCTCACCCGGGGTGTATCGCCAGATTCTGAAGAAGATCGAGGAGGCGAAGGGATGACCGCGTACCGCGTCGAGGTGACCCGCGAGGGCAAGTGGTGGATGGTGTCGATCCCTGAGCTCGACGGTCTCACTCAAGCCCGCCGGCTCGAAGAGGCCTCGGTGATGGCGCGCGAGTACATCGCCGTCACGCTCGACATCCCCACGAGCGATGTCGAGGTGAACGTCGCCGTCATCGATGTCGACGGCGTCAACGTCGCTGACGAGATCGCTCGGTTGGAAGCCGAGAAGCGCCAAGCGGAGGCAGCGCGGGAGCGCGTCGCCGAGGACACGCGGCGACTCGCCCAAACGCTCGCCGGCAAGAAGGTTCCGGTGCGCGACATCGGCGCGATCCTCGGGGTGTCTCACCAGCGGGCCCACCAGCTCGTCGGCTGAGCGCCGGACGATCTGTGCCCCTCGAGCGCCGGGGAGCGCGGACAACGCCCCCGCATCCCGCGCGCTCTCACGCAGACACCCCACGCGCGGCCGAGAAGTCGGGGTAGCATGTACTCAAAGAGAACGCGCGTACGCATAACGAACGGGCGGGTGAGGACATCCGAATGCGGACGAAGATCGTCCCCGACGGCGCTGCCGCCCTCGAAGGCATCCCGGACGGCGCCACGATTCTCGTCGGCGGCTTCGGCCTGGCAGGCCAACCGATCGCACTCATCGACGGCCTCCGCGACCTGGGTGTCACCGACCTGACGATCGTCGCGAACAACGCCGGCAACGGCGACACCGGCCTCGCCGCCCTCCTCAAGGCCGGCCAGGTGCGCAAGGTGATTTGCTCGTTCCCCCGCCAAGTCGACTCCTACGTGTTCGACGAGCTCTACCGCGCGGGCAAGATCGAGCTCGAGGTCGTCCCTCAGGGCAACCTCGCCGAACGCATCCGCGCGGGCGGCGCCGGCATCGGCGGCTTCTTCACCCCCACCGGGGTCGGCACCCTCCTCGCCGAGGGCAAGGAGACGCGCATCATCGACGGCCGCGAGTACGTGCTCGAGAGTCCGATCAAGGGCGACGTCGCCCTCATCGGCGCCTACAAGGGCGACCGCTTGGGCAACCTCGTCTACCGCAAGACATCCCGCAACTTCAATCCGGTGATGGCGACCGCGGCGACGCTCACGATCGCGCAAGTCGACGAGATCGTCGAAGTGGGCGACCTCGATCCCGAAGCCATCGTCACGCCCGCCCTGTATGTCGACCGCATCGTGGAAGTGGGGAAGCGCCCGTGGCTCTGAGCAGAGACGACCTCGCGCAGCGGATCGCACAGGACATCCCGTACGGCGCCTACGTGAACCTCGGCATCGGCGCGCCGACCCTCGTGGCCGACCACCTCGAGCCCGAGCGTGACGTGACGCTGCACACCGAGAACGGCATGCTCGCGATGGGTCCGAAGCCCGACGCCGAACGCGTCGACCCCGACCTCATCAACGCAGGCAAGCAGCCGGTCACCGAGTTGCCGGGCGCCGCCTACTTCAGCCAGGCGGACTCGTTCGCCATGATGCGCGGCGGCCACCTGGACGTCTGCGTGCTCGGTGCGTAC
>NZ_JBMRCP010000091.1:0-9935 GCF_057350545.1 Pseudolysinimonas sp.
ACTGGCCACCGCCATCCTGCTCGCCGAGGACGGCGTCGAGGTCGACGTCTACGAGTCGAAGCCCGAGCTCTCGGCCCTTGGATCGGGCATCACGCTCCAGGGCAACGCCCTGCGCAGCTTCGCACGCCTCGGCATCTGGGAGCAGGTGGAGGCGGCGTGCTGGTCGTCCGACCTGCTCGGCCTCCGTGCGCCCGGCCCCGACGCCGCCGTCATCGCGGTGATCCCCGACGCGAAGACCGGCGGCCCCGACTTCCCCGCCGCCGCCGGGATGTACCGTCCCGAGCTCGCGCAGATCATGCTCGACCGCGCGACGGGACTCGGCGCGCGCGTGCACTACGGCACGACGATCGCCGCGCTCACGCAGAACGCCGACGGCGTCGACCTGACGTTGAGCGACGGCACGACGAGCCGTGTCGACCTGCTCGTCGGCGCCGACGGCCTCAACTCGAGCGTGCGCTCGATGATCGGCATCGACGTCAAGCCGGAGCCGACCGGCATGGGCATCTGGCGCGCCTTCGTGCCGCGTCCGGTAGAGGTGACTCACACCGACCTCTACTACGGCGGCCCGATGTACATCGCGGGCTACTGCCCGACGAGCGAGGACATGATGTACGCCTACCTCGTCGAGGACAAGCAGGACCGCACCGGCCTCACGCCGGAGCAGGGCGTCGAGATCATGCGCGAGGCGTCGCGCGCCTACGGCGGCCCGTGGAACAACATCCGCGAGAGCCTCGGCACCGACTCGCGGGTGAACTACACGTGGTTCACCTCGCACCTCATCGACGGCCCGTGGAACCGCGGCCGCGTCGTGCTCATCGGGGATGCCGCGCACAGCTGCCCCCCGACGATCGCGCAGGGTGGGGCGCAGGCGACCGAGGATGCCCTCGTGCTGTGCGACATCCTCGCCCGCGCGACGGCGGTCGACGACGCCGTCTGGGAGGAGTTCACCGCCCGCCGACTCGAGCGCGCGCGCACGATCGTCGACGCCTCCGTGCAGCTGGGCCGCTGGCAGCTCGATCACGAGCAGGGCGACGTTCCCGCGCTCATGGCGCGCATCGCGGCCCTCACGAGCGTGCCGGCATGAGACTCGCCCGCTGGCTCGTCCCCGATGACGACCGCGTACGCGAGGGCGTCGTGGTCGGCGACCGGGTGGCCGAGCTGCCGTCGGGCACCGGCATCCAGCACCTGCTCGAGGCGGGCCTCGCCCGCGCCCTCGAGGTCGGCGCGGACGTCGAGGCCGGGATGTCGGGCGACGAAGCGGCGCTCGCTGCGGTCACCCTCCTCCCGCCGCTGCGCCCCGCGACGATCCGCGACTTCGTGACCTTCGAGGAGCACGTCGAGGGGATGACGGCGTCGCCCGACGGCGTCTCGCACGTGCCCGACGAGTGGTACGAGTTCCCGACCTTCTACTTCACGAACCCGCACTCGGTGCTCGCCACCGGCGACACCGTGGTCTTCCCGGCGGCCGCCGAGCGCCGCGACTTCGAGCTCGAGGTCGCCGCCGTGATCGGCGGGGTACCCGGGCGGGACGGCGCGCACCTCGCGCCCGACGAGGCCGGCGCGCACATCCTCGGCTACACGATCATGAACGACTGGTCGGCGCGCGACGTGCAGGCCCGCGAGATGGCCGTGCGGCTCGGCCCGGCGAAGGGCAAGGACTTCGCGACGACTCTCGGGCCGGTGATCGTCACCGCCGACGAGGTCGCCGACCTGGTCGACGCCGACGGCTTCCTGCAGCTCGAGGTCGAGGTGCTCGTCAACGGCATCTCGATCGGCACCGACCTGCTGGGCAACATGGGGTGGCCGTTCGCGGACCTCGTCGCCTACGCGAGCCGCGACACGCGCGTCGTGCCGGGGGATGTGCTCGGCTCGGGCACCGCGGGCCGCGGCTGCCTCGCCGAGCTCTGGGGACGCGCGGGCGACCTCACGCCTCCGCCGCTCGTGCCCGGCGACGAGGTCGTGCTGCGCGTCGAGCGGCTCGGCGAGCTGCGCAACGTCGTCGGCCCGTCGCGTCCGACGCCCGAGATCCCGCCCGCCCGTCGCCGCTCGCGCGCCCGGACCCGCGCGGAGCTTCCCGCGCCCTGAGTGTTCCACCCCACTGAAAGTCCACCCCGAAGATCGAAGGAGATCTGAATGTCGACCACAACCGCCCCCCGGACGGCGACGACGGCGCAAGCGCTGCCGCTGCTGTTCGCGAGCTGCATGTCGGTGCTCGGCGCCGTGCTGCTCACCCCGGTCATCCCGCAGCTCATGGCCCAATTCGGCGGCAGCCCGCTCGTGCTGCTCATCATCTCGGCACCCGCCCTGATGATCGCCGTGTTCGCGCCGTTCGCGGGACAGATCGCCGACCGCGTCGGCCGCAAGAACCTGCTCGTCGTGACGATGTTCCTCTACGCGATCGTCGGCACCGCGCCGATCTGGCTTCCCGCGGATCTGAACCTCATCCTCGTGAGCCGGCTGCTCGTCGGCGTCTGCGAGGCGGCGATCATGACGTGCTGCACCACGCTCATCGGCGACTACTTCTCCGGTGACCGCCGCAACAAGTACTTCGGACTCCAGTCGGTGTTCACGACGATCTCGGCGACGATCTTCATCCTCGTCGGCGGCATCCTCGGTGGCGCCGGCGGCTGGCGCACGCCGTTCTTCGTCTACGGCATCTCGGTGATCATCGGCATCTGGATCGCCGTCGCCGTGTGGGAGCCGAAGAAGACCGAGGCGGCGCGTGCCGCCGAGGCCGCGCAGGCCAAGACCCGCATCCCGTGGCGTCTGCTGGCTCTGCCGCTCATCGTCACCCTCTTCGGCGGTTTCGCGTTCTTCGTCGTGCTCGTCGAGCCGCCGGTCATCTACGGCACGCTCGGACTCACCGACCCGCAGGCGATCGGCCCGATCTCGGCGGCGGCGTCGATCGCGACGGCGATTCTCGCGTTCCTCTTCGCGCGGCTCGCGCGGCTCGGTGCGAAGGTGCTGCTGCCGGTCGCGTTCGGCGCGATGGCCGTCGGCTACGTCATCGTCTGGATCGCAGCGGGCGCCGGCTCGCTGCCCGGCGTCATCGCCGGCGTGCTCGTCGCGAGCGCCGGTACGGGCCTCCTCCTGCCGACGCTCGTCGCGTGGTCGGTGGGTCGCATCCCGTTCGCCTCGCGCGGTCGCTCGACGGGCGTGTGGACGTCGGCCTTCTTCCTCGGCCAGTTCCTCACCCCGCTCATCGTCGGCGCGATCCAGGGCGCGCTCTCGATCGAGGTCGCGATGGCGGTCGGCATCGTCGGCATCGTCTGCGCGGTCGTCGCGATCGCGCTCGCCGCGGCCGTGAAGCCCGGCCCGATCGTCGCCGAGTCGGCGGGCGACCCGGTCGCCGCGGCGTAGCCGCTAGCTCTCGCCGAGGCCGGACAGCTCTCGTCCGGCCTCGGCGAAGAGCGACCGCATCCACACGTGCTCCGGATCCCGGTCGTGCACGGGATGCCACCACAGCGCGTTGCTGATGGGCGTCGGCTCGAACGGCGGGGCGACGACCCGCACCCCGTGGTGGTGCGCGACGAACGGCGCGAGCCGCGCCTGCACGAGCCCGAGTCGCCGGGTGCCCGCGATGAACGCCGGCATCGCGAGGAAGCCCTCGACGACCGCGTCGATGCGCGGCTCCACGCCGAGCTCGTGCAGCTGGCGCCCGGCTGGCGTGAAAGCGGCCTGCGACTGGTACGTGAACACCCACGGTGACGCCGCCGCGACCTCCATCGTGATGCGATCGCCGACCTCCGGGTTGTCGGTCGCCACGACGCCCACCCAGCCGTCGGTGAACAGGTCGAGGTAGGGCAGGTTGTCGACGGGGCCGTGGGGGATGAGCACGCCGTCGGCCGTGCGCAGCCGATGCGCGACGTCTTCGATGAACTGCGGGTTGTGGAGGTTGAAGCGGAAGCGCACACCGGGCGCCCGCTCGGCGGCGAGCGCCGAGACGCGCTGACCCGCCGTCACGAAGGAGTAGTCCGAGCCGTAGATCGTGAACTCGCGCGTCGAGTCGCTCGCGTCGAAGTCGGCGTGCGCGGCGAACACCCGGCGTGCCGACTCGAGGGCGATCGCCGTCTGGTCGGCGAGCCGCACGGCGAGCGGCGAGAGCACGTAGTTGTTGCCCTCGCGCACGAGGATCGGATCGTCGAAGTGCACCCGCAGGCGCGCGAGAGACGCGCTGAGTGCCGGCTGGCTGAGTCCAAGGCGCTCCGCCGCGCGCGTGACGCTCCGCTCACTGAGCAGCGCGTCGAGCGCGACCAGCAGATTCAGGTCGAGTCGGGAGAGCGGCTTCGTCGCCATCGGGCCCAGGCTAGCGCGGCGGACGGTCAGGCCCGCAGCTCGGCGAAGGTCTCGGAGATCCAGTCGGCGATGAAGCCGCCGACGTACGTGAGGTTGTCGATCGAGATGTGCTCGGTGCCGCCCTCGGGCTCGTCGAAGATCCTCAACTCGCGTTTCGGCGAGTTCACGGCCTGCTCGTAGGACCGGTGCGCGTACTCGACCGGGATCTGCCGGTCGTTCGCGCCGTGCGTGATGAGGAACGGCACCGTGATGCGCTCCACCACACCGTCGAGCTTCACGTCCGCGGTCTTCGCGAGGAACTCCTCCATCGAGGACGCGCCCCACACCCACTGCACGTGGTTCCAGTAGTGCGGCACGGGGTTCTCACCCTCGCGCTGCAGGCGGCGCTGCTGCACGGCGGCCCAGTCGTGGTTCGCGCCCCACGCGACGACGAGGGCGATCCGCTTCTCGAAGGCGGCGGCCCGCGGGGCGTAGTACCCGCCGAGCGACCAGCCGGTGATGCCGATGGCCTGCGGGTCGACGTCGCCCCGCGATTCGAGGTAGTCGACACAGGCCGCGGCCCACACCTCGGTGTCGTAGCGCGACGTGAGTCCGCGCATCCGGAGGGCCTCGCCCGAGCCGGGGGTGTCGACCATGAGCGTCGCGATGCCGCGGCGGGCGAGCATCTGCGGGAAGCCGGAGTAGTACATCATCTCCTTGGTCGAGTCGAGCCCGTTCCAGAGGATGATGACCGGCGGCATCGTGCCCGCGGGCACGTGGGTCGGGTCGGCGGGATGGAAGTAGCCCGGGAGGCTCGTGCCCTCGTACGGCACCTCGACGGTCGTGACGGGGCTGTCGGAGAGCTCGATGTGCCGCAGCAGCAGGTCGATCGACTTCTGGTACGCGGCCTTGCGGCCCTCCCACCCCGGCGCCTGGAGGCGTTCGGCCTGCGACGTGTAGAGGCTCGCGCGGTAGAGCTTGTCGCCCGCGCCGATGCGCCGGCCCCGTGCGATGTCGTCGTCGGCGGAGGCGATGAGCCGGTCGGCGACGGCGGCCCACGACGCGTAGAGCAGCTCCGTGCCGACATCGTCGCCGTTCTGGGACGCCTCGAGCACGGGCTTGCAGGCCCGGTCGACCTCGTCGATGAACCCGCCGTTGTTGAGCGCGGCGACCGCCGCCATGCTCCAGACGTAGTTGGTGGGGAAGTACATGAACATCGCAGGGCCTCCGGTCGCGTCGTCGCGCTCTCGTCACGCTACGGAGACGCCGAGCATCCGGGAACTTGAGAATGGTGATCCTCCCCATCCACGTCACTGATGTGAGCGAGGACTGGTTGGATCGTGTCGTGAAGTGGATGCTCCTCGCCGCCGCGATCCTCACCGAGGTCGCCGCGAGCCTCTCGCTCAAGGCGTCGCTGACCCAGCCGGGGTTCGTCGTGGTGGTCGTCGTCGGCTACCTCGCGGCGTTCACCTGCCTGTCGCTCGCGCTGCGCCGCGGGATGCCGCTCGGCGTCGCCTACGGCATCTGGGCCGCGGCGGGGGTCGCGCTCACCGCGCTGCTCTCGGCGGCGATCTTCGGCGAGCCGTTGACCCCGCTCATGCTCGGCGGCATCGCGCTCGTGATCGCAGGCGTCCTGTGCGTCGAACTCGGCTCACACCGCAAGGCGGCCCCGGCATCCGCCCCCGCCGCAGAGGTGCGGTGATGGCGTGGCTGTTCCTCGCCGGCGCGATCCTCACCGAGGTCGCCGCGACGCTGTCGCTGCGCGTCGCCTCGACGACGAAGGGGAAGCCCTACGGCTGGTACGCGGTCGTCGGCGTCGGATATCTCGCGGCGTTCACGTTCCTCACTCTCGCGCTCGACGCGGGGATGCCCCTCGGCGTCGCCTACGGCATCTGGTCGGCGGTGGGCGTCGCGCTCACTGCGATCTTCAGCCGCGTGTTCTTCAAGGAGTCGCTCACCGGGCTCATGATCGTCGGCATCATCCTCATCATCGGCGGGGTGCTCCTCATCGAGCTCGGCTCCGCTTCGGTGGTCGAGTAGCGCCGACGGGGTCTGCCGAAACCTCGGCGTTAACTCGCCCCCGTGAGATCGAACGAGACGCCCGCGGGGCGGAAGGCGGTATGCGGCGCGCACAGCGCCGGCCCGAGGTAGCTCTTCTCGAGCACGCCTTTCCCCGCACTCTGCGGTTTCCCGACGGCCCACCGTCGATCGATCTCCCCGCCGCCCCTCGCGACCCCCTCCGAATCGGAGCACCTCATGCACGCCCTCACCGCGGATGCCGTCCGCGCCTCCTTCGTCAACGTCACCGTCCGCGAGCGCAAGGCGATCCTGCCGCCCGACGACCTCACCGAGCACGACTGGACGCTGCTCGACTATCTCGGCTGGCGCGACCCGAAGAGTCCGCTGCTCGGGTACGTCGTGCTGCCCACTCCCGACGGCCCCGTCGGGGTGCTGCTGCGCCAAGCCGAGGCGACGCCGCGCAGCCGCGCCCAGTGCTCGTGGTGCGAAGACACCCGGCTGCCCAACGACGTCGTGTTCTTCGCGGCGAAGCGGGCGGGGGATGCCGGCCGCAAGGGCGACACGCTCGGCACGCTCGTCTGCGCGCGGTTCGAGTGCTCGGTCAACGTGCGGCGTCAGGCGCCGCTGTCGTACGTCGGCTTCGATGTCGAGGCGGAGCGGCAGCGCCGCATCCTGAGCCTGCGCGAGCGTGTCGCGGCGTTCGCCGACCGGGTGCGGGTCGGCTGACGCCCGACACGCCACGAGGGGTCGCTGTGAGGGCATATCGCGGTGCGCGACTGCCCCGACAGCGACCCCTCGCGTCGGGTGAGCCTGTTAGGTGCGCAGGATCGAGCCGCCCGCACGCTTGCGCGAGACGGCGTCCACCGTCGCGGCGAGGATGAGCACACCGCCCGTGACGGCGTAGTTCACGCCGGCCGGGAGGTTGAGCAGGCCGAGGCCGTTGGTGATGACGGCGATCACGAGCGCGCCGATCGCGGCGTGGATGAGACGCCCGCGCCCGCCGAAGAGGCTCACGCCGCCGACGACCGCTGCCGCCACCCCGGACAGCACGAGGTCGCGGCCCATGGCCGCATCCACCGACCCGACCTTGGATGCCGAGAACAGACCGGCGAGCACGGCCAGGCCCGACGCGACGATGAACGCGGTCCAGCGGATGAGCACGATCTTGACGCCCGCGCGCCGTGCGGCTTCGGCGTTGCCGCCGATCGCGTAGATGTAGCGGCCGTACTTCGTGCGGTCGAGCACGAAGGTGCCGAGCCAGAGGATCGCGAGCACGATCGGCACGACGATCGGCACGCCCTCGACGACGTTGCCGCCGACCGCCTCGCCGTTCAGCATCGTCGGGGCCTGCCCGCGGTTGCGGTTGAGCAGGAAGACCACGAGTCCGCCGAGCACGAGGATCGTGCCGAGCTTGGCGAAGACGAGCGTGATCGTGCGGTTGGGCACTCCCGCCCGCGTGCGACGTGCGCGATCCCAGAAGGCGGTGGCCGCCGAGACGAGCAGGATGACGGCGAGCATCGCCCATCCCGCCCAGGGCGGGAGGTTGCTGTTCTGGATCGCGATGATCTCGGGCACCTGCACGCGGATGGCACCGGCTCCGCCGATGACGACGAGCTGCACCCCCTGCAGGCCCAGGAACAACCCGAGCGTCACGACGAACGAGGGGATGCCGACTTGCGCGACGAAGAACCCGATGAACGTTCCGATGGCGAGCCCGACCGCGAACGCGATGACGAGGGCGAGGATCCACGGCACCGAGAAGCGCGAGATGAGCACGACGAAGATGGCCATCGACGTTCCCGCCGTGACACCCGCCGAGAGATCGATCTCGCCGAGCAGGATCACGAAGACGAGCGCCATGCCGAGCATGACGAGCGTCGCGGCCTGCGTCGCGAGGTTGGCGAAGTTGCGCTCGGTGAGGAAGTACTGGTTGCCGAGGATCACCTGGCTGAGGATCGTGAACAGGATGCTCAGCACGATGAAACCGGCGACCGCGGGCAGGGCGCCCATCTCGCCGTGGCGCACGCGCTGGAGCCACCCCTTCACCTGATCCATGAGGCTGCCCTCCTGGCCGGAGCCGATCAGGTCGTTCGACGACATGACGTGTCCCGTGGGCGTGCCGTCGTGCTGGGCGCTCATGCGTTCGTCCCCACTGCGTTAGTCGAATCCGGGGTCTTCGTTCCGGTGATGTAGCCGACGACGTCGTCGCGCGTGGTGCTGGCGACATCCAGCTCGGCGACCATCTGGCCGAGGTAGAGCACCGAGACGTAGTCGGCGACCTCGAACACGTCGGCGAGGTTGTGGCTGATGATGATGACCGCGACGCCCTGGTCGGCGAGTCGGCGCACGAGGTTGAGCACCTGCTCGGTCTCCGCGACGCCGAGCGCGGCGGTCGGCTCGTCGAGGATGACGACCCGTGCCTTCTTGAGCACGGCACGCGCGATCGCGACGGTCTGGCGCTGGCCGCCGGACAGCGACGAGACCTTCTGCCGCACCGACTTCACGGTGCGGACGGAGAGTGAGCGCAGGGTGTCCGACGCCTCCTTCTCCATGAGGCCCTCGTCGAAGGTGCCGAACGACGTCTCCTCGCGACCGAGGAACATGTTCTGCACGATGTCGAGGTTGTCGGCGAGCGCAAGGTCCTGGTAGACGACCTCGATGCCGAGACGAGCGGCTTCGCGCGGCGTGTGCAGATGCACGTCCACGCCGTCGAAGCGCACGCTCCCCGAGTCGTAGGGCTGCACGCCGGCGAGTCCCTTGATGAGGGTCGACTTTCCGGCGCCGTTGTCGCCGACGAGTGCGGTGACCTTGCCGGGGTACGCCTTGAGGTTCACCCCCTTCAGCACGCTCACGGGGCCGAAACTCTTGACGACCCCTTCGAGTTCGATGATCGGCACATCCATGCCTGGGTTCCTTTCGACGTCGTTGTCGCGTGCAGTCAGTCTGTCGCGACGACCCCCGTGGGGGAAGAGAAGGGTGGGGCCCCGGGCCGACCCCTGCGGGTGGCCCGGGGCCCCAGATACTTCAGTGCACGGCTAGATCAGCTGATGCCGAACTCGGCGCACTTCGCGGCAGCGTCACCGGCGCACACCTCGGCGGCCGAGGCGTCGCCGGCGTCGATGACGTCCTTGACGTTCTCGGGACGGGTGTAGATCGGGTCGACCGTGATGAACGGCGTGCCGTCCTCGAGCTCGAGGTCGGCCTCCGGGCTCTCGCCGTTGAGAAGGGCGATCGCGGTCTCGACCGCGGCCTCCGCCTCGAGCTTGACCGGCTTGTAGACCGTGGCCCACTGCTTGCCCAGGAGCACGTTCTGCAGACCCGCGACCGAGGCATCCTGACCCGAGACCGGAACAACGAGGTTGTTCTTGTCGAGGATCGTGATGACGCCCGCGGCGTTGGTGTCATTGGCCGCCCAGACGGCGTCGACGACGCCGCCGTTGGCGGTCAGGGCCTGCTCGAAGTTGGTCGCCGACTTGTCGCCGTCCCAGACTCCCGGGGGCTCCGCCACGGGGGTGATGCCGGCGGCCTCCATGACCTCGACAGCGCCCTCGCGGAACATGGCCGCGTTGCCGTCGGCGGCGTCGCCACCGATGTAGAAGACCGCCGCGGGGGCCGGGTCCTTGCCGGCGGGCTCGAGGCCC
>NZ_JBMRCP010000092.1:0-29977 GCF_057350545.1 Pseudolysinimonas sp.
GCCGGTCGCGACCTCGAGCTCGACGATCGACGCCTCGAGGTCGACCTGCTCGGCGAAGTCCTCCGCGACGAGGTCGTAGAGGAACGAGCCGCCCGTCGCGAGGCAGATCGGGATGCTCTCGGAGTCGGCGGGCGCCGGACGGTCGTGCACGGCGTGGCACAGCATGTCGCCGCCCTCCAGCCGCCAGACGACGTCACCCGAGTCGCGGTCGACCGCCACGAGCGTGCGTGAGGTCACGAAGTCGAGGTCGTACGTGTGCACGTCGTCGAGTGTCTCGCGCATCGACTGGTAGCCCTGCACGAGCACGAGGTCGCCGAACTCGGCCACCCCGCCGAAGTCGGGCAGCGACGTGCGCTCCACCCCGAAGAGCTCGTCGGTCGGATGCCGCCACAGCTCGGCGCCGTCGACGTAGCGCACGAGGTCGAAGTCGTCGTCGGTCGCGATGCTGAGGTACTCCATCCCGTAGTCGGGACCGAGCGGATCCTCCGATTCGGGCAGGAAGCCGCCCTCGATCCGCAGCTCGAGCGTGGCCGGGTCGAGGGTGACCAGCGAGTAGCCGTTCCTCGTCTCGGGGTCGGACGCCGCCCAGCACACGAGGTCGCCGCACTCGCGCGCGGGCGTGTAGAAGTTGGCGAACAGGTCGCCGTCGTCGCGCTGGATGCCGACGGGCGCGAAGCTGAAGTCGTCGGGGTCGTGGTCGGGCATCGTCACCTCGAGCTCGTCGCCCGAGTGCAGGTCGACCACCCGGAGCAGGTCGTCGGGCCGGATGCTCTCCATCTCGATGTCGCGCTCGGTGAAGACCACGGCGAGGCCGGCATCCTCACCTTCGCCGCGCTCGATGACGGTCGGGGTGATCGTCGGCAGCGGGTACGGCCGGCTGGCGGCGCGGACGCTCGTCAGGATCGGGTTCCCGTAGGCTCCGCCGGGCGACGCCGTGTGCTCCCACAGGATGTCGCCCGACTCGAGGTCGACGGCGGTGAGCCGCATCCCGACCTCCTCGTCGTCGGCGTAGGCGAGCACGACACCGTCGTGGATCACGGGCTCGCCGAACATCCCGGGCACCTCGGTCGACCACTCGGGCTCGATCGGGGTCGCGAACTCCGCCGCGACGTCGCCCGGCGACGGGCCGCCTCCGACGCACGCGGTGAGGCTCAGCGCCCCCACCGCGACGGCTCCGAGCAGGACGGATCGTCGCATCCCCATGGCGCCATCCCAGCATCCGCGCTCACGGCGATGCCGGGTCTTGACGGGCGGCGCCGAGCGCCGCTAGCGGGGAAGCACGGTCACGAGCTCGGCGAGGCAGGAGTACTCGCTCCACTGCGGCGGCCGGCACGAGGAGGCCTCGTTCTCGGCGATCACGAACAGGTCGGCGAGCGTCGACGGGGCGAGCGCCCAGCCGAGCGGCACGACGGCGGAGGGGCGGGTCGGGATGGCGGCGAGCACGACCCGGTCGCTGGAGGACGGGATGCCCGCCGCCCCAGCACAGGGCGCGACGAGTCCCGAGTCCTCGGCCGGAACGGCGGCGTCGGCCGGGCAGACCTCGCCGAGTCCGCCGATCGCGCGCTGGAGCCAGGTCGCCGCGGAGTTCTGGTGGCCCCGCGTGCCGAACGCCTCGAGCGGCACGACGAGCTCGCCCACGACATCCTGGCGCGGCGGGAAGAGGTCGGCTCCCGGCGAGTTCTGGATGTACACGACATAGGGGACGATCACCGGCCCCCCGCCGTCGACCGGGGTCGAGTTGTGGCGGCGGATGAGCTCGCCGAGGCGCGGGGCGAGATCGGCGAGCAGCCCGATCCCCGAGTTCTCGGCGTAACCGCCGTCGACGAGGTGCAGCCGCGGCTGGGTCGGGACGACCCCGTCGGAGTCGGAGGCAGCCGGGCAGATCGTGGCGAAATCGACGACCCCGCCCGGGGTCACGACCGGGAACCGCGCCGCGAGCATGGCCGCGGTCGCCCAGTCGGCACCGAAGTCGCAGTCCTGAGCGGCGTAGAGCTCGAGCAGGTCGAGGGTGAGCGGCGGACCCTCCTGCCCTTGGTCGCACCGCGGCACCGCAGGGTCGCCCGTGACCGTCGAACCCGTCTCGCCGTCGCCCAGATCGAGCTGGCTCACGGAGACGCGGCAGCCCGAGAGGATGTCGGTCGAGTTGAGCACGACGTAGCCGGTCGGGGATCCCGGCTCGGCATCCCACGGGGTGTCGAGTGTGCTGTCGCCGGAACGCCAGGAGTCCTCGATGAGGGCCGCGCGATCCCGCCAGCGCGGCTCGCCGCCCGGCTCCGCCGTGGAGACGCGCACGCCCGTGAGGGAGGCGAGCGGATCGCTCACGATGAGTCCGGCGACGGCGGCGGGGAGCGTGCCCGAGCGGCTGAGGTCGGCGACCGCCGCTTCGAGCGCCTCGGGGTCGGGGTCGTCGAGCGTCGTCGCGACGGCGAGCCCGACGGCCCCTCCGCTCACGCCGGAGGAGAGGAACACGGATCGGGCCGCGCACTCCCCGGCGTCGACGAACTGGGCGAGCACGGCGTCGGTCCACACCGCTGCGCGCACGCCGCCGCCCTGCGTCGCGACGAGCACGAGCGGCACGTGCCCGTCGTCGTCGACGCAGCCGGCGGCGACCATGCCGTCGACCCAGACCCCGAGAGCCTCCTCGAGCCCGGGTCGATCGGCGGCCCCGACCGAGACCGTGCGGTCGACGGGATGCAACTGCGGGGCCCCCGCGATCTGCGCGACCGCGATCGGCAGCACGACGAGCAGCAGGATGACGGGGTCGGAGCGCAGCCCGAGGAACTCGAAGAGGGCGAGGGGTCGGCGCTGCCGCAGCACGAGCGACACGGCGCCGACGAGCGCCGTCAGCGCACCGAGCGACCCGGCCGCGACGGCGACGACGCCGAGCGCCCGTCCGACCGGGAGAGGTTGCAGCACGAGGCTGCCGAGGAAGACGAGCGATCCGACGCTCGCGACCGCGGCGACGAGGAAGACCGGCCACCCCGGTGCCCGCGGGATGCCGATCGGCAGCGATGCGGCGGCCGCGATGACACCGCCTGCGAGGGCGACGAGGGCGACGACGGCCAGGATCGGCGCGGCGCTCGGCGTCGTGCCCTCGGCGGCGGTGACGAGGATCGGTGTCGTCAGCGACCGGGCGACGCCGAGCAGCGCCGCGGCGACCGCGAGGCCGGCGAGCAGATCGCCCGCCCGCGTGACGTCCCGCGCGAACCGACGGCGCTCGTCCCGCGTTCCCGTCACCCGTCGGCCGAGCGGTGGGCGGGCGGGGTCGAGTTCGCGTCGCCGGAGGTAGTGCTCGAGCCCGAGTGAGAGCCCGACGAGGGAGCCGACGAGCACGACGAGCACGGCGGCGCGGTCGACATCGACGGCACCTCCGAGGTTCGCGACGACGACGGCCCCGACGATGACGAGGGGGATCGGGCTCGCCCACAGCGCGTAGCGCAGCCACCCGGGCCACGACCGTCGCACCTGCCGGGTGGGCGTCGTGGCGTCGACCGGCTCGAAGCGTCGCCGAGTGCCGCCCGAGCCGTAGCCGAGCACGTGGAGCTCCCACGTGAGTCCCGCCCGGGCGCGGCCGATGACGAGCGCGACGAGGGCGAACAGCAGGACGGTGACGACGGCGGCGACGGCGTGCCCCGGCTCACCGGCTCCGTCGAACCAGTCGCGCACGACCTCGGGGAGCTGTTCGAGCAGCTCGTGCCAGGGCGGCAGCAGCGTCATCGCGGCGAACAGCGCGACGACGACGAGGGAGAGTCGCTGAGCGTAGACCGCGTGCGCGGCCCGCCGTACGACGTCGATCGCCGCCCGGCGGAACGGCGCTCGCAGGATGAGGAAGAGAGCGAACGCCGCGACGAGGAGTGTTTTCACGAGTTCGACCGCGCCGAGGAAGAGCGCCAACGCGACGGGGAAGGCACCTCCCGGAGAGGCCGCGGCGTCGAGAGCATCCGCCGCCGCCAGCAGGAGCGAGTTCTCCGTGATGTCGACGAGGAGCAGTGCGGCGAGCACCGCGGCCGCGGCGATCCGCATCCCACCGTCGAGCCAGCGGACGAGAGCGACGACCGCGAGCACGAGGTAGGCGGCGATGAAGAACCAGTCGATCCCGACCTGGGCGACGATCGCGCCGGCCGGGGTCGGCAGCGACGAGCCGTCCCAGGCCGACCACGTGCCCGCGAGGCTCCACGCCTTCGGGCCGATCATGTCGCTGATCGACAGCACTTGCCCGTCGGCGGCGAGGAACTGCCGCCCGATCCGGTCGGCCTCCTCGAAGGCGAGCATCGAGATGACCGCGGTGGCGACGGCGAACGCGAGCAGCACCCGCACGGCGACCCTCACGATGTCCACTTCCCTCCCGGCAGGGCGTGCTGTTGCCGTCAGGGTAGGGGCGTTAGGCTACGGGCACAATCGAACATCGGGCCGCACGGGATGCGGGAGAGTCCACGATCAGTGGGCACCGAAGGAGCAAGCCTCCCCGCCAATCTCTCAGGTACACGTACCGCACCCCGCAGGCCGCTCTGGAAAGAGCCCGGGACCATGCCCGGGCCGCCGTAGGTGAAAGTCCGACCGTCTCGACGGCGCGACGAAACTCTCAGGCACCATGACAGAGGGGGAGTTCTCACACCGACCAGCCGGGAGAACTCCGTGTCCGATTCGACGTCCCGCCTCTCACCGCTCGACGCGGTGCACGAGGCCGCGGGTGCCTCCTTCACCGACTTCGGCGGGTGGCGGATGCCGGTGCGCTACGGCTCCGACCTCGCCGAGCACGAGACCGTCCGCACCGCCGCCGGTCTCTTCGACCTCAGCCACATGGCCGAGTTCCTCGTGAACGGAACCCAGGCGGCCGAGTTCCTCGACGCCGCCCTCGCCGGTACGGCGTCGGCGATCGCGAACGGGCGCGCCAAGTACTCGCTGCTGCTGACCGACGACGGCGCGATCCTCGACGACCTCGTCGTCTACCGCCTCGCCGACGACGAGTTCTGGGTCGTCGCGAACGCGGGTAATCACGACATCGTCGCGGAGGAGCTCACGGCCCGCAGCGCGGGGTTCGACGTGACGATCGGCGACGAGACCGCGACGTGCGCGCTCGTCGCGGTGCAGGGCCCCGCGTCGCTCGACGTGCTCGGGCGCCTCGAGGACCTCGACGTCGATCTCAACGACATCCGCTACTACGGCATCGTCGAGACGACCTACCGCGGCCAGCCGATCCTCGTCGCCCGCACCGGCTATACCGGCGAAGACGGCTTCGAACTCTACGTCGACAACCCCGGCGCCGCCGACCTGTGGAACGCGCTGGTCGCTGCCGGTGCACTGCCGTGCGGGCTCGCCGCCCGCGACACCCTCCGTCTCGAGGCCGGGATGCCCCTCTACGGACACGAACTGACCCGCGACATCCGCCCGCGCGAAGCCGGACTCGGCCGCGTCGCCGACATCGGCACCCCCGGTGCGCGTGTGCTGGTCGGACTCGCGTCCGAGGGCAAGCGCGCGGGTCGCGCCGGCTATCCCGTGCTCCGCGGCGGCGAGGTGGTCGGAGAGGTCACCTCCGGCGCGCTCTCGCCGACCCTCGGGCACCCGATCGCGATGGCCTACGTCGACGCCGACGTCTCGGCGGTCGGCACCGAACTCGCCCTCGACGTCCGCGGCACCGCCATCCCGGCGACCGTCGTCTCACTCCCGTTCTACTCGCGAAAGAAGGCATGACATGACCACGCACTACACGAAGGATCACGAGTGGGTCCGCGTCGACGGCGACGTCGCGACGGTCGGCATCACCGTCTACGCCGCGGAGAAGCTCGGCGATGTCGTCTACGTCGACCTGCCGGCCGTGGGCGCGACCATCGCCGCGGGCAAGATCGTCGGCGAGATCGAGTCGACGAAGTCGGTCGGCGAGCTCTTCGCCCCCGTCGACGGTGAGGTCGTCGAGCGCAACGAGTCGGTCATCGACTCGCCGTCGAACGTCAACGACGACCCCGAGGGCGCGGCCTGGCTCATCAAGGTGCGCTTCACCGAGCTGCCCGAGCTGCTCACCGCCGAGCAGTACGCGGAGCTGACGGCGTGACCCTGTTCGCAGACCGCCACATCGGCACCGACTCCGCCGCGCAGCAGATCATGCTGCAGGCGGTCGGCTACTCCTCCGTCGACGACCTCATGGATGCCGCCGTCCCGTCCGGCATCCGCGTCGACGCCCCCGCCGTGCTGCCCGCCGCCGTCTCGGAGCGAGCCGCGCTGGCCGAGCTGCGCGCGCTCGCCGGCAAGAACCGTGTGCGCCGCAGCATGATCGGCATCGGCTACCACGGCACCATCACGCCCGCGGTCATCCAGCGCAACGTGCTCGAGAACCCCTCCTGGTACACCGCGTACACGCCGTACCAGCCCGAGATCTCTCAGGGCCGGCTCGAGGCGCTCATCAACTTCCAGACGATGGTGTCCGACCTCACCGGGATGGCGACCGCGAACGCGTCGATGCTCGACGAGTCGACCGCCGTCGTCGAGGGGATGCTGCTCGCCCGCCGCGCGTCGGGATCGTCGTCGAACGTCTTCCTCGTCGACGCCGACGCGCTGCCGCAGACCCTCCGCCTGCTCGCGCACCGTGCCGAGCCGCTCGGCATCGCGCTCGAGGTCGTCGACTTCGCGGGTCTCGACACGTCGCCTGCGGCGACTACTCGACCACCGAGGGAGGCCTTCGGCGCGTTCATCCAGTACCCCGGAGCCTCGGGCCGCGTGTGGGACCCGCGCTCCGTCATCGAGTCGGTGCACGCCGCGGGCGGTCTCGCGGTCGTCGCGGCCGACCTGCTCGCGCTCACGCTGATCGCGAGCCCGGGCGAGCTGGGCGCCGACGTCGCCGTCGGCACGTCGCAGCGCTTCGGCGTGCCGATGGGCTTCGGCGGGCCGCACGCGGGCTATCTCGCCGTCCGCGCGGGACTCGAGCGCCAGCTGCCGGGCCGGCTCGTCGGCGTCTCCGTCGACGCCGTCGGCAACACCGCCTACCGCCTCTCGCTGCAGACGCGCGAGCAGCACATCCGTCGCGAGAAGGCGACGAGCAACATCTGCACGGCGCAGGTGCTGCTCGCCGTCATGGCGTCGATGTACGCGGTCTACCACGGGGCGTCGGGACTCAAGCAGATCGCGCACCAGGTGAACCGGCTCGCGCGACTGATGGCGGATGCCCTCGGCGACGCCGTCGTGCACGCCGACTACTTCGACACCGTCCTCGTGCGGTCCGACGACGCCGCCGGCGTGGTGGAGCGCGCGGCGGACGCCGGCTACCTGCTCCGCCTCGTCGACGACTCCCACGTCGCGGTCGCCCTCGACGAGACGACGACCCCCGACGAGGTGCAGGCCGTGCTCGGTGCGTTCGGCGTGACGACGGAGCTCGGGTTCAAGCCCGCGGCCGTCGGCATCCCTCAGGCGCTCGTGCGCACGAGCCGGTATCTCGAGCATCCCGTGTTCTCGGCGCACCGCTCCGAGACGACGATGATGCGCTACCTCAAGCACCTCGCCGACAAGGACTACGCGCTCGACCGCGGCATGATCCCGCTCGGTTCGTGCACGATGAAACTCAACGCGGCCACCGAGATGGCGGCCGTCACCTGGCCCGAGTTCTCCGACCTGCACCCGTTCGCGCCCGCCACGGACAGCGAAGGCTACGTGACCCTCATCGAGCAGCTCGAGGGCTGGCTCGCCGAGCTCACCGGCTACGACGAGGTGTCGCTGCAGCCGAACGCCGGCTCGCAGGGCGAGCTCGCCGGGCTGCTCGCCATCCGCGGCTACCACCGCGCGAACGGCGACGACCACCGTGTCGTGTGCCTCATCCCGTCGAGCGCGCACGGCACGAACGCCGCCTCCGCGGTGCTCGCCGGGATGAAGGTCGTCGTGGTCGCGTGCGACGTGGAGGGCAACGTCGACCTCGACGACCTCCGGGCGAAGACCGCCGAGCACGCCGACGACCTGGCCGCCCTCATGGTGACCTACCCGTCGACGCACGGCGTCTACGAGCACGAGATCCGCGCGATCACCCAGGCCGTGCACGACGCGGGCGGGCAGGTGTACATCGACGGCGCGAACCTCAACGCCCTGCTCGGGTACGCGCGCTTCGGCGACATCGGGGGAGACGTCTCGCACCTCAACCTGCACAAGACGTTCTGCATCCCGCACGGCGGCGGCGGCCCCGGCGTCGGACCGGTCGCGGCGAAGAGCCACCTCGCGCCCTACCTTCCGCGCGGCACCGAGAACCCGGTGAGCGCGGCGCCGTACGGCAGTCCGAGCATCCTGCCGATCTCGTGGGCCTACGTGCGCATGATGGGACCCGACGGCCTCACCCGCGCCACGGGAGCCGCCGTGCTCGCCGCGAACTACGTCGCCGCCCGCCTGCGCGAGCACTACCCCGTGCTCTACGCGGGCGACAACGGGCTCGTCGCGCACGAGTGCATCCTCGACCTCCGACCGCTCCGCGAGGCGACCGGCGTGACCGTCGACGACGTCGCCAAGCGGCTCATCGACTACGGCTTCCACGCGCCGACGATGTCGTTCCCCGTCGCGGGCACCCTCATGGTCGAGCCGACCGAGAGCGAAGATCTCGCCGAGATCGACCGCTTCATCGACGCCATGATCGCGATCAAGGCCGAAGCGGATGCCGTCGCCGCCGGGTCGTGGACGCGCGACGACAACCCGCTCGTCAACGCGCCGCACACGGCCGAAGCGGTCATCACCGGCTCGTGGGATCACCCCTACGAGCGTGAACTCGCGGTCTACCCGGCTCCGGGTCAGGTGCGCGCGAAGTACTGGCCGCCCGTGCGGCGGATCGACCAGGCGTACGGGGATCGCAACCTCGTCTGCGCGTGTCCTCCCATCGAAGCGTTCGCGTAACTCGCGCCCGTCGGACGCCGGCGGGGCGCGGAAGTGAAGAGAGCGGGGACCCCTACCCCGATTCACTTCCGCACCCCGCCGGCGTCCTCCTTCGTTGCCCGAATGTTTCGACGGGTTGACGCGCGCCCCCGGTGAGGCAATAGTTAGGTGTATGCCTAAGTATTGGGACGAGGTCGACGGGGTGCTGCGTGCCCTCGCCGACCCGACCCGACGGGCTGTCGTCGAGCGGTTGGCGCAGGGGCCGGCGTTCGTGTCGACGCTCGCCGAACCCTTCGAGATGGCGCTGCCGTCGTTTCTGCAGCACCTCGGGGTGCTCGAGGAGGCGGGCGTCGTCGTCTCGGAGAAGGTCGGGCGCTCCCGCACGGTGAGCCTGCGACCCGGTGGGCTCGACGTGCTGCACCTGTGGCTCGACGGGCAGCGGACGCCCGCGGAGCGGCAGGCCGACCTGCTCGGCATCCATCTCGCCCGTCACACCCCGAAGGAGCCCTCATGACGCGTGTGCGTCTCGACCTGATGATCTCGCTCGACGGCTACGCCACGACGACCGGAGCGACGCCCGACGAGCCCCTCGGCCACGACTGGACCCGTCTCACCGCCGACTACGCCGCGACGCGCACCTTCCGGGAGCGGGTGTTCCACGACACGAGCGGTGCCGGCACGACGGGGATCGACGACGCCTTCGCCGCTGCCTACTTCGAGGGCGTCGGCGCGGAGATCATGGGCGCCGGCAAGTTCGGACTGCACCACCATCCCGACGACCCCGACTGGCGTGGCTGGTGGGGTGAGGACCCCCCGTTCCGGTTCCCCGTGTTCGTGCTCACGCACAGCCCCCGCCCCGGCCTCGAGTTCTCGAACGGCACGTCGTTCCGATTCCTCGACGCGAGCCCCGAGGATGCGCTGGCGCTCGCGGTCGAGGCGGCCGGCGGTCAGGATGTGCGCATCGGCGGCGGGCCCACGAGCGCCCGGGCTTTCCTCACGCGCGGTCTCGTCGACGACATCCACCTGGCGATCACGCCGATCGTGCTGGGGCGCGGCATCAATTTCTGGGACGAGCTGCGCGGTCTCGAGAACGCCCGACGCGTCGAGACCGTCGTCGCCGAGAGCGGCGTCATCCACGTGACCTTCACGCGCGAGGGCACCCGGTGACCGAGCGCAGCCTCGGGCACGCCGGGTTCACGCTCGTGCGCGACTACCCGCATCCGGTCGCGGAGGTGTGGGCGGCGTTCGCCGAGCCGGAGCGCAAGCGCGAGTGGTTCGGGCGCGGTGAGGGCCGCGAGCACGTGGGGGAGTGGGAGTCCGACTTCCGGGTCGGGGGCCGGGATGTCGCCGAGAGCCGGTTCCACGGCGGGCCCGTCTCGCGCGCCGTCGCCGTCTACACCGACATCGTCGAACGCGAACGCATCGTGCTCACCTACGACATGTGGATCGACGGCACCCACATCTCGACGTCGATCGCGTCGTACGAGTTCGAGGAGATCGACGGCGGCACGCGGCTCACCCACGGCGAGCACGGCATCCATCTCGACGGATTCGACCTCGACGGCCGCCTGCGCGAGCAGGGCAGTGCCGGCCTGCTCGACCTGCTCGGACGGGCGCTCGCGCCCAACGCGACGTAGCGTGGAGGCATGGCCGAGCGCAGTCCCTCCTGGAAGAACCCCGCCAACGCCTATCGCTTCACCGGCGTCGTCTTCCTCGTCGCCGCCGTGATCTTCGTGTTCACCGGCAACTCCGCGATGTGGATCTCGATGTTCACGCTCGGCATCGTGTTCCTCACCCTCAGCATGACCGTGGGACGCGAGGCCGCGAAGCAGGACCCCGATGCGGACGCCGAGCCTCCCGCGAGCTGACCGGGCGTAGCGTTGGCGACGTGAAGCTCCTCGCGGCATTCCGGGCGTCGCGACGGCAGCCGCTGCTGCAGGTGGCGAAGTCCGCGATCGCGACCATCGCGGCGTGGCTGGTCGCCGGGGCGCTGTTCCCCGAGCACCTGCCGATCTTCGCCGCGATCGCCGCCCTGCTCGTCGTACAGCCGAGCGTCAACCAGTCGGTCGTCAAGGCGATCGAGCGGTCGGTGGGCGTCGTCGCGGGCGTCGTGGTGGCATCCGTGCTCGCGCTCGCCTTCGGGCAGACGACGTGGGTGATCCTCGTCGCGATCGCCGCCGCCCTCGCGATCGCGTGGCTGCTGAAGATGACGACGGGCACGTCGAACCAGGTCGCGATCAGCGCGCTGCTGGTGCTCGGCCTGGGGGCGGCGACGCCGAACTACGCCGTCGACCGGGTGCTCGAGACGCTCATCGGCGCCGTCATCGGGTTCGTCGTGAACGTCGCCCTCGTGCCCCCGGTCGCGCGGCGCCCCGTGCACGACGCGGTCGACGCCCTCGGCGAGGAGCTCTCGGCATCGCTCGAGCGGCTGGCCGTCGCGCTCGAGGGGCCGCGCTCGCCCGCGCAACTCGAAGAACTCATGATCCAGGCGAGGCTGCTGCGGCCGATGGTCGCGACCGCCGATGCCGCGCTCACGGCGGGCGCCGAGTCGCTGACCCTCAACCCGCGCGGCCGACGGCGCCGCGACGAGCTCGAGCGGCTCGAGGCGACGCTACGACGGTTCGGCCCGATCGTGACCCAGGTGATCGGCATGACGCGTGCCGTGTACGACCGCTATGACGACGGACTGGCGGCCGAGCCCGCGGTGCGCGCGATCGCCGAACAGCTGCGGCGGGCAGCTCACGACGTCCGCCGCACCACGCGGCGCACCCACCCCGACCCCGCCGAGACGCCGACGGCGAGCCTGCCTCTGCTCACGGCGCCGCTCGCGATCACCGCGCCCTCGTCGGGGCACTGGATCCTCGTCGGCTCGCTGCTGGAAGACCTGCGCCGCATCCACGAGTCCCTCGCGGGGGACGCCCCCGCGGGTTGAGTGCCCGCCGCAGGCGGGTGTATCGAAACCAGGTACGACGAACGGCGGGTTTCGATACACCGCGCTCCGCGCGGCACTCAACCCACGGCTATTCGGGGGTGCCGAAGAGTTCGGGCCAGGCGTTCGCGGCGGCCGGCGCCCCGACGAACACGACGGCGTCGATCGCGAAGTGCGTCACGAGGAACGGGATCACCCGCCGCTCGGTTCCGCGGGTGTAGAGCCAGCCGAACACGACGCCCATCGCGAAGTTCGCGAAGAACGCGCCGTACCCCTGGTAGAGGTGGTACGTGCCGCGGATCGTCGCGGAGATCAGGATCGTGCCCCAGCGACCGACTCCCACGTCGCCGAGGCGGGCGAACAGGTAGCCGATCATGATGACCTCCTCCTGGATCGCCGCGCGGGCCGCGACGAGGAGGAGCACCGGGATCGTCCACCACTGCTCGGTGAGATTCGAGGCCGAGATGCCCACGCCCCACCCGAGGGCGCGCCCGGCGAGGAAGATGCCGAGGCCGGCGATGCCGATCGGCAGCGCGAGGCCGAGGCCGAGGAGGATGTCGCGCACGGGATGCGCGCCGTCGATGCCGAGGCGTCCGAGGTGCGGCTTCGCGGAGCTCCAGAGCAGGAAGGCGACGAGCGCGACGGGGGCCAGGTCGGAGGCGATGCCGAGCAATTGGTAGAGCAGATCGAAGATCGGGCGCGAGTCGCGACTCTGCACGATGGTCGCGGTCTGGCTCGCGATCGGGGTCTCGAGCGTCGCGCGGTTGATGAGCGTGACGATCGAGTACAGCGCCGACATCCCGAGCGAGACGGCGAGCACGATCACCATCTCGGCGATGAGCCGCCCGCGCGAGGAAGCGGATGCCGGGAGGCTCACGCGGCCGGCCGGGGGAGTGAACACGCCGGGGTTCCCCCCGGTAGGCGGTGGCGGAAGCGCGCGATCAGGGCGTAACCGGCGGCCGCGACCCAGGAGAAGGGCGGAGTGACGAGGAGGTGGCCGACGAACCTCCAGCCGCGCGAGCTCTGGGCGCGCAGCAGCCCCGAGAAGGCGGCGTGGCCGCGCAGGCGGTGCTCTCCGGAGAGGTACCACGCGTAGTGGGTGACGTCGTGTCGGGTGAGGCCGAGGTCGTCGAGATCGAGCCATTGCCACGGCTCCGCCTCGGGGAAGACCGGGAGCATCCTCTCGAGCCGATCCACCCACGTTGTACAGAAGGCACAATCCCCGTCGAACACGAGAAGCGGCTTCCGGGGCGTCACGGATCCGATGCTACGCCGCCCGATCCGAGCGATTTTGGGGGCTGCGACCGAGCGATTGCGGGAATCTTGCGTGGAACGCCCGAATCCTGCACGATCTTCGCGTTGACGCAACAATCCTCAGAACTCGTTTCCGAGATGTAACGATTCCTCCCACAAAGTTTGCCCACCGCTTGTCCCCTCTTTAGGGTCAGTAGCTATCCGGCGTGGCACGTCGGGGTCCGCCGCCGTGCCGCGCTTCTCATTGCACAGGAGGAACATTGCGTATTCGCAGATTCGGGGCCATCGCGGCCACGGTCGCGGCCGGTGCCCTCGTCCTCGCAGGCTGCAGCACTCCGCAGTCCGAGGTCGTGGAAGACAGCACCGTCACCGTCGCCTGGAACCAGCCGTTCTACTCGTACAACGGCAACACGTCGTTCGGTAACGCCACGGCGAACAACAACATCATCTACTCGACCAACTCGTGGTTCAACTACTACAACGACGTCCCGGAGCTCGTCCAGGACACCTCGTTCGGCAGCTACGAACTCGTCAACGAAGACCCGCTGACCGTGACCTACACGGTCAACGAGGGCGTCAAGTGGAGCGACGGCACCGCCGTCGACGCCGCCGACCTCCTGCTCGTCTGGGCCGCCAACTCGGGCGTGCTCAACACCCCCGACTTCGACCCGGCGGACTTCACCGACCCTGACACGGGCGAGTTCACCGAGGACTTCCCGACCGACATCGTCTTCTTCGACGGTGCCATCGGCGCGGGCCTCGAGAAGGTCGGCACCACGCCGGAGCTCGGCGACGACGGCCGCTCGATCACGCTCGTCTACGACGAGCAGTTCGTCGACTGGGAGCTCGCCTTCCCGCAGGGCCTCCCGGCCCACGTGGTGGCGAAGAACGCCCTCGGCCTCGACGACAACGCTGAGGCCAAGGACGCGCTCATCGCGGCCATCCAGGACAACGACGCCGAGGCGCTCGCCGCGATCTCGTCGTTCTGGAACTCGGGCTTCAACATGTCGGAGATGCCGTCGGACCCGGAGCTCGTCCTGGGCACCGGCCCGTACACGATCACCGACTTCGTGGCTGACCAGTACATCGAGCTCACGGCCAACCCGGAGTACGTGGGAGACCACACTCCGCAGGTCGAGACGATCACGGTGCGCTTCATCCCCGACCCGCTCGCCGCCGTCCAGGCGCTCGAGAACGGTGAGGTGGACATCATCCAGCCGCAGGCCACGGCCGACGTCGCGGACGCGCTCGCTGCCATCGACGGCATCACCGTCCTCGGCGGCTACGAGGGCACCTACGAGCACATCGACCTGCAGTTCGACCAGTCGAAGAGCGGTCACTTCAACAACCCGCTCATCCGTGAGGCGTTCCTCAAGACGATCCCGCGTCAGCAGATCGTCGACACGCTCATCAAGCCGCTCCAGCCGGACGCCGAGGTGCGTAACTCGCAGCTCTTCCTGCCCGGTGCCGAAGGCTACGACGAGACCGTCGAGAACAACGGCATGGCGGACTTCACGGAGCCCGACATCGAGGGCGCGATCGCGCTCCTCGCCGAGGCCGGGGTCACCAACCCCGAGGTCTGCATCCTCTACGCGACGAACAACCCGCGCCGTGTCAACGAGTTCGCGCTCATCCAGGCGAGCGCGGCGGAGGCCGGCTTCAACGTGACCGACTGCGGCTCGCCGCAGTGGGGTGGCCTCCTCGGCACCGCGGGTGCGTACGACGCGTCGTTCTTCGGATGGCAGTCGACGAGCCTCGGTGTGACGAACGCCTCGGCGAACTACATCACCGGCGGCATCAACAACCTCAACTTCTACAGCAACCCCGAGGTTGACGAGCTGCTCGGCCAGCTCGACGTCGAGTTCGACGCCGACGCGCAGATCGACATCCAGCTGCAGATCGACAAGCTGCTGATGGATGACTTCTACGGTCTGACGATCTTCCAGTTCCCGTCGACCGCGGCCTTCAGCGACCGGGTGACGAACATCTCGCCCTCGACGCTCGCGCCGACGGTCTTCTGGAACGTCTGGGAGTGGGAGCCCACGGAGAGCAACGTCGTCGAGGAGTAATCCCTCGCCGGAGTAACCTCTCCTGACCACACCGGGCGCTGGGGCGTTCGCGCCCCAGCGCCCGGTGCTGGTCTCCCACAGATCGGAACACGCCAACCATGGCCTCATTCGTCGTGCGGCGACTGATCGCATCGGTCCTCGTCTTCATCGCCGCCACCTATCTGATGTACCTCCTCGTCGCCTACTCGGGCGACCCGCTCGAGGAGCTCATCGAGAGCAACGCTCCGAACAAGGAGCAGCTCATCGCGTCGCGCATCCGCCTGCTGGAACTCGATGTTCCGCCGCCGTTGCGCTACTTCCTCTGGCTCGGCAATCTCCTCGGTGTCCGGGGCAACGGCTTCTTCAACCTCGGCGTCAGCATCGACGGCCGGGACGTGAACGCCATGCTCGGGCAGGCGCTGGGCTCGACCCTCCAGCTCGTGACGATCGCGACGATCGTCGCCATCGTCCTCGGCCTCGTCGTCGGCATCACGACCGCGCTGCGTCAGTACAGCGGCTACGACTACAGCGTCACCTTCATCTCGTTCCTCTTCTTCTCGCTGCCGATCTTCTGGGTCGCCGTGCTGCTCAAGCAGTACATCGCGATCGGCCTCAACGACTTCCTGCAAGACGGAGCACAAGTCCCCTGGTGGTTGGTCGCGGTCGCGGCCGTCGTCTCCGGGTTGCTGTGGGCCTCGATCATCCCCGGAAGCCTCCGGCGCAAGATCCTCACGTTCGGCATCGCGCTCCTCTCGACGGGCGCCCTCGGCGTGTACTTCAACCTCACGCAGTGGTTCCTCGACCCGTCGGTCGGCATCGTCGGCGTCGTGATCACCGCAGCGGCGGTGGCGTTCGGCGTGCCCGCGGTTCTCACCGGGCTCAAGAACAAGCGGGCACTGCGCACCTCGATCGTCGTCGCGGTGATCGGTATCGCCCTCTACTTCCCGTTCCGCCTCTGGATCTCGTACTGGATCACCGAGTGGTGGATGCTGCTCGGTCTCGCCGTCGTCACGGTCCTCGTGGGCGGCGCCGTGGGCTACTTCTTCGGTGGCGACGACAAGCGGCCGATCATCCGGGTCGGCGCCTTCACGGCGTTCTTCGTCGCGTTCGTCATCGCGCTCGACCGCTACATGGCCGCCTGGGCGCCGTACTCGAACTCGGGACGCATCCGCGGTCGGCCGATCGCCACGATCGGCGCGCAGACGCCCGGCCTCGAGGGCTCGCTCTGGGTGGAGGGCGTCGACACGTTCACGCACCTGCTGCTGCCGACGCTCGCGCTCATCCTCATCTCGTTCGCGACCTACACGCGCTACTCGCGCGCGAGCCTGCTCGAGGTGATGAACCAGGACTACATCCGCACGGCGCGGTCGAAGGGCCTCACCGAGCGCACCGTGGTCGTGCGTCACGCCTTCCGGAACGCGCTCATCCCGATCGCGACGATCGTCGCCTTCGACATCGGCGGCATCGTGGGCGGCGCAGTGATCACCGAGCGTGTGTTCGCGTTCACCGGTATGGGGCAGCTGTTCCAGGGCGGCGTCGACCGCACCGACCCCAACCCGGTGATGGCGTTCTTCCTCGTCGTCGGGTTCCTGGCGATCTTCTTCAACCTGCTCGCGGACCTCGTGTACGCGGCGCTCGACCCCCGGATCCGGGTGAGCTGATGACCAACCCCGTAGTTCCCCCGCCCGGTGAGGCGGAGAACCTCTCGCACCCCGTGGACGCCGAGAACTCGATCGAGCTCAAGGAGATCGAGGGCCTCTCGCAGGGTCAGATCGTGCGTCGCCGGTTCTTCCGGCACAAGGGCGCGATGGTGTCGCTCGTCGTGCTCACGTTCATCGTGCTGCTCGCCTTCACGTCGGTCGGGCTCGCCATCGGCGACATCCGGGTGCCCGGCTGGTGGCAGTGGACCTGGACGCAGATCCCCGAGGTCATCAACCGCGGGCGTCCGACCCTCTCGCTGGTCCCGGAGTGGCTCGGCGGCGACGGCATCCAGTTCGGCGCGCACCCGTTCGGCCAGGACGAGGTCGGGCGCGACATCTTCGCGCTCACGATGCGCGGCACGCAGCAGTCGCTCATGATCCTGTTCATCGTGGGCATCGTCGCGACCGTGATCGGCACGACCCTCGGCGCACTCAGCGGCTACTACCGGCGTTGGGTCGACCCCGTGATCATGCGTTTCACCGACGTCATCATCACGATCCCGCTGATCGTCGTCGGCGCGGTGCTGGGTCGTACGTTCGGCGAGATGGGCGCCGTCGTGCTCGCGCTCGTCATCGGCGGTTTCACCTGGACGGGCCTGGCCCGTCTCGTGCGCGCCGAGTTCCTCAGCCTGCGCGAGCGCGAGTTCGTCGACGCCGCGCGAGTCGCCGGCGCGAGCGACGGCCGCATCATGTTCCGGCACATCCTGCCGAACGCGATCGGCGTCATCATCGTCAACTCGACGCTGCTGATGGCGGCGGCGATCCTGCTCGAGGCGGCGCTGTCGTTCCTCGGCTACGGCGTGCAGTCGCCCGACACGTCGCTCGGCAAGATCATCTCCGACAACCAGGCCGCGTTCTCGACGCGCCCGTGGCTGTTCTGGTGGCCGGGCCTGTTCATCATCGCGATCGCGCTGTGCATCAACTTCATCGGCGACGGTCTGCGCGACGCATTCGACCCGCGCCAGAAGCGTGTTCCGACGGAGCGGGCGCTGCGCAAGGCAGCCGAGCGCCGGGCGGCGAAGGCGTGAGGATGCTAGAGCGCGAAGCTCAGCACCGTCGCGGCCACGAAGGCGAGCGTCACGGCGATCGTCACGACGTGCGCGCGACGCGTGGGGCCGGTGCCGGCGTTCGGCGGGTCGAGCAGGTCGTCGTCGCGCAGCTGTTCCCAGTGGTTGCGGATGACGAGCGCCACGGCGCCGCTCTCCGTGGTCGGGGAGTCGCCGGGGCGGATGCTGCCCTCCGCGGCTCGACCGGAGTCTGCGGCGCGTCGCACGTCGCCCCTCGTCATCGAGAGCGTCGCGTAACGGCCCGGCGCGGGGCTCGCCCATGCGCTCACGGTGCCGCGGTCGGTGGTCAGGGCGAGCGCCCACTTCGTCTCGATGCGGCGGATGGCACCCCACGGCACGACCGACGTCGTGAAGACGTTGCGCACCTCGATCGCCTCCTCGCGCACGGCGACGCCGGGGAACCAGAACGCCGCGAAGGTCAGCACCACGATGAGCCCCACCACGGAGACCGTGCGCAGCGTCGTCAGCGGGTCGGCGTCGAGCAGCGTCGTGCCGATCGCCGCGACGCCGAGCACCCCGATCACGACACTGAGGATGCGGCCGAACAGCGGCCGGAAGGTCGACTCCTGGAAGCGCATCCCCCGATCCTCCCAGACATCCTGAGCACCACCGAGGAGCACCGATGAACGCCCAGACGCCGGTCGACAACCGCGAGATCGTCCTGGAGGTCACCGATCTCGGGGTCGACTTCTGGGTCGACGGCGAGTTCTACACCGCCGCGAAGGACCTCACCTACACCGTCAGGCGCGGCGAGGTGCTCGCGATCGTCGGCGAGTCGGGGTCGGGCAAGAGTTCCTCGTCGATGGCGCTCCTCGGCCTGCTGCCGCCGAACGCGCGCGTCACGGGTTCGATCAAGCTGCTCGGGCAGGAGCTCCAGGGCATTCGCGAGGACGAGCTGCGCAAGGTGCGCGGCGGCTCGATCGCCGTGATCTTCCAGGAGCCGATGACGGCCCTCAACCCCGTCTACACGGTCGGTTTCCAGATCACCGAGTCGCTGCGCACGCACTACGACCTGCCGCTCGCCGCCGCGCGGGCGCGCGCCATCGAACTGCTCGGGATGGTCGAGATCCCCAACCCCGAGGCCTCGTTCCACAAGTATCCCCACCAGCTCTCGGGCGGTCAGCGACAGCGCGCGATGATCGCGCAGTCGATCTCGTGCGACCCGGTGCTGCTCATCGCCGACGAGCCGACGACGGCGCTCGACGTGACCGTGCAAGCCGAGATCCTCGACCTGCTGCGCGACCTGCACCGTCGCCTCGATTCCGCGATCATCCTCATCACGCACGACATGGGCGTCGTCGCCGACCTCGCCGACCACATGCTCGTGATGAAGGACGGCGTCGCCGTCGAGGTCGGTTCCGCCGACGCCATCTTCAACCGTCCCCAGCACCCGTACACGCAGTCGCTGCTGGCGTCGGTGCCTCACCTCGGCATGGGCGCGGTCAACGTCAACGAGACCCTCGACAAGACCGCCGGACCGGTCGAGCCGATCCTGCGCTTCGAGAACGTCGCGATCGAGTACCCGAAGCGCGGGCGCATCCCGGCCTTCCGCGCCGTCGAGAACATCGACCTCGAGGTGTACCCGGGCGAGATCGTCGGCCTCGTCGGCGAGTCGGGATCGGGCAAGACCACGCTCGGCCGCGCCGCCGTCGGCCTGCTGCCGGTCGCCGAGGGGAAGCTCACGGTCGTCGGCACCGACATCTCCGACGCGTCGCTCAAGGATCTGCGTCCTATCCGCCGACGCACCGGCATCGTCTTCCAGGACCCGGGGTCGTCGCTCAACCCGCGCATGCCGATCGGGCAGTCGATCGGCGAGCCGCTGCTGCTCGCCGGTGAGGCGAAGGGCGCTGAACTCGACCGCCGCGTCGAGACGCTGCTCGATCAAGTCGAGCTGCCGCGCGCCTACCGCAACCGCTACCCGCACGAGCTGTCGGGCGGGCAGCGCCAGCGCGTCGGCATCGCCCGCGCACTCGCCCTCGCCCCCGAGCTGCTCGTCGCCGACGAGCCGACGAGCGCGCTCGACGTCTCGGTGCAGGCGCGTTTCCTCGAACTGTTGCAGGGCATCCAGGAGCAGCTGCAGTTCGCGTGCCTCTTCGTGAGCCACGACCTCGCGGTCGTCGACCTGCTCGCGCACCGCATCGCCGTGATGCACCGCGGCAAGATCGTCGAGCAGGGCACCAAGGAGGAGATCCTCCGCAACCCGCGCGACCCCTACACGCAGCGCCTCATCTCTGCTGTGCCCGTGCCCGACCCCGAGGAGCAGCGTCGCCGCCGCGAGGCGCGCCGCGCGTCCTGATCCCTCGTAGCTGACGGTGCCTCGCTTTAGGCTGTGCGCGTGAGCATCGTCGCGGCCCGGGTGCGGTCGCGCGTCGGCCAGCTGACGGCGATCGCGGTCACCGCCGCGGTGCTCACGGGCGTCGGCGTGGGGATGGTGGGCGCGCTCGAGTCGGGACTCGACGCTGCCGTGCGCGCGGCCGCGGACGACGCCGGTGCCCGCATGATCGTCGCGTCGGCGGAGGCCGACGAGGTCGCGGAGAGCGCACCCGGAGCGTTCGGAGCGGTCCCCGTGCTCGTCGAGGAGGTGGACGAGGTCGTCGTGCTCCGTCCCGATCCTGCGCGGGCCGGGACGGGCGACCTGATGCAGTACCGCGACGGCGCGGCGGTGCTCGCCCAGGTGCTCTCCGACGACGGCGTCACATCGCTCACCGCGGTCTCCGGAGGGCTCGGGGCCTGGGCGGGAGAACTGCTCGACCTCAGCTGGCGGGCCCGGCTGCTCGCGCTCGTGCCCTTCCTCGTCGTCGGCGTCGGCGGGCTCGTCGCCGCCCGGGACGTCGTCCGAGTCCTCGCGCTGTCGCGGCTGACGGAACTCTCGGTGACGCGCTCGCGCGGTGCGTCGAGGCGGCGACTCGTGGTCGGCGAACTGCGCGAAGTCGCCGCGGTCGGTGTCGCGGGAGCGCTCATCGGGGGCGTCGTCGCGGCCGTCATCGCGGGGACCCCGGTGCTGCTCGCCCTCGCCCTCGTGGTCGTCGTTCCCCTCGCCCTCTCGCTCGTCGCGATTCCCGTCGTGCTCGCGGTCATCCCGCGTGATCGCGCCGACGAGGCCGCGGCGAGCTCCGGACGCACGCGAGCCGCCGGCGTCGTCGGTCTCGTGCTCCTGTTCGGTGCGGCCGGGCTCTCGATCTGGCGTCTCGTCTCGACGGGTTCCGCCGCCGACCCTGCGGGGATCGCGGCTCCCGCTCTCGGGCTGCTCGGCGGCTCGGTGCTCGTCCTCGCCGCCGTCGGCGCAGCGGCGCGCGTCGTCGATGCGACATCGGGTCGATGGCGCGCTCTGGGCCCCGCCCTCGCGGTACGGCGGCTCGCTCGCCGCCTCCCGGTTCTCGCGACCGTTGTGCTCCTCGTCGCCATCGCCGCGGCCTCCACCGCCTTCGCCTCCGCGTTCGGGGCGACGGGGGAACGGATCGCCCGCGACGTCCGTGAGCTCCGAGTCGGGGGTGACCTGCTCGTCTCCGAGTGGCCTGCGGTCGCCGACCCCGACTCCCTGCCCGTCACGGGCTCGACCGCTCTCCTGCGCACCCCGGGGGAGTTCGGCGACGACGAACCGCTCATCGTGCTCGCGACGGCGAAGCGGCTCCCGGACGCTCTCCGCTCGCTTCCGGGTCTCGTCGACCCCGACGCCCTCGGCGTGTCGCTCGAGGCGTCGACCCCGGCGCTGGTGCTTCCGGACGGCACGACGCGGCTCGAGGTGGCGACGACGGCAACCGACGGCGTCGTCCTCCGTCTCTGGGTGATCGAGCCCACGGGTCGCGTGCGGTCGGCGCCGCTCGACGGGTCGCCGATCGAAGGCCCCGTCGCCGCGGTCGCCGCACTCGACGCCGACGTGTCGCGCGCCGTCGGCGAGATCTCGGCTCGAGTGACGTCGATCACCGCGACGACCGAGGGGGGTGCCGTGGACGTCCCGGTACCCGTCGACTGGGAGCCGCAGTTCGAGGCCTTCCCGGACTTCTTCGCGGACGCGAACCCGTTCGCCCCCGAGCTCCGCTTCGCGACCGCGACCGACGGCCTCGGCTTCGATCTCGGTCGGACGTCGCGCGACCAGGTCGCCGTGCGTCTGATGCCGCCCGGCGAGGCGGGCGAGCGACTGCCGGTCGTCGTCACCGCGGCGTTCGCCGCTCGCAACGGCCTCGGCGAAGGCGAGGACGTCGACGTGCGGTTCGCCGGCACCGGACGCTACGTGCTCGGCACCGTCGCTGCGACGGTCCCGGCGCTGCCGACCGCCGGAGATCGGGATGGGGTGCTCGTCGACCTCCCCGCCTTCGCTGTGCAGCAGCTGCGCCTCGCCGAGACCGTGCCCGCCGCGACCGAGCTCGTCGTGCGCTCGGAGGATCCCGACTCGGTGCGCGCCGCGCTCCCCGAGGGCACGATCGCCGTCGGGCTCGAACCCGACACCGGCGACCGGATGCTCGGCATCGCGCGCACGCTGCTCTGGCTCGCCGCGATCGGCGCGATCGTCGTCGCGGCCGTCGGCGTGGCGGGCGTGAGCGCATCGCTCGTCGCGGAACGTCGCCGCGAGACCCGCATCCTGGCGGTGCTCGGCGAGCTGCCGACCCGGCAGGCGCGCGGACAGCGTCTCGAGCTCGCGCTCACGATCGCCCTCGCAGGCCTGGGCGGTCTCGGGGTCGGCATCGCACTCGCGTTCGCCGTCGTGCCGGCCTTCGCGCGCGCCGCCGCCCCGGGATCGGGGGTTCTCCCGACGGTCGCCCTCCAGCTCGACCTCGTCGTCGGTCTCGCGCTGCTCGCTGCGTTCGCCGTCGTCCTTGCCGCCGTCGTGGTCGTGCACGGGCAGCGCGTGGCGCGCAGCGCCTCCTCGTCGGGGGGCGCGTCATGACCGAGCTCGGGCGCGCGCGGCTCGCGCGCCGGCTCTACCTCGCCGCACCGGGGTGGTCGGCGGTCGTCGGCATCCTCGTCGTTCTCGTCGCGGGACTGCTCGTCGCCGCACCGCGCGCCGCGACGGAAGCGGCCGGTGTCGAGCTGCGGCAGGCGCTCGCCGACGTGCGCGGACCGCAGAGAGACCTCGTGGCGCAGGCCTCCGCACACCTCGAGCCCGGGTCGGGGGAGACCTCCGACCTCCCACCCGAGGAGGCTGAGGTGTACGGCGCGCTCGACGAGCAGCTTCGCGCCCTCGCCGACACCGCGGCCCCGGGCCTCCGCGAACGCCTGGGAGCGATCGACTACCTCGCCCGTGGCGGCGTGCTCACGGCGCCCCACCCCGACCCGCCCGACGACGTGCCCCTCGGCAGCGCCCGACTCGCCTTCGACCCGCACATCCTCGACCGGGTCGAGATCGTCGACGGCGTCGCGCCCGCGGGCGCGTCCACGGAACCCGACGCACTCCTGGTGGATCCGGTCACCGGGCAGTACGTCACGGTGGTCGAGGTCATGATGTCGGCCGACACCGCCGAGACCCTCGGTTGGGACATCGGACAAGCCCGCATGGTGCGCGAGTCGAACCTCGAGCTACGGCTGACCGGCGTCTTCGACGCGAACGACCCCGAGGCACTGGTCTGGCAGCACGTGCCGTCGGTGCTCACCGCCGAGGAGTTCGACGACGGCAACAGCCCGCCGCGCGCGACGGGAACCATCTTCGTCGCCCCGGGCACGGTGACAGCACTGCCGCATCTCGCGAGCGCGGTGCGCCTCACGGCGTGGCTGCCCTTCGATGCGACCGGACTCACGATCGAGCAGGCGCAGACCACCGTGGCCGAGCTGCGGCGGTTCACGACGGCACGCGAACAGATCCCGTCGATCGGCGGCGCGACGCTCCGCTTCAACTCCGAGACCCTCACCGCGATCGAGCGGGTGCTCGCGCGGAGTGAAGCGACGGCGGCGTTGCTCGTGCTCGTCGGCAGTGGACCGCTCGGGGTCGCCGGGGCGGTGCTCGGGCTCGCCGCGCAGGGAACCGTGGCCGCGCGCCGCCCGACGCTCGCGCTCGCCGCCGCGCGGGGTGCGACGCCGGTCTCGTTGCGCGCCGCGCTCGGGCTCGAGGGCGCCCTCGTCGGCATCCCCGCGGCCGCGTTCGGGGTCGCACTCGCGCTGCTGCTCACCCCCGGTCGGTTCGACCCCGCCGTCATCGTCGTCGCCGCGATCGTCGGGCTCGCGCCCGCCGCGGTGTTCGCGGCGCGCGCGTCGTTCCCGCTGCGACGCTCGACGCGCGACGATCTCGGTGCCTCCACCAGCGGGCGACTCCGACTCGCGCTCGACCTCGTCGTCACCGGGCTCGCGGTGCTGTCGACGGTGCTGCTCGTCACGGGCGGGGGGACGACCGACGACGGACGCGTCGACTGGCTCGGCGTCGTCGCGCCGCTCCTGCTCGCCACGGCGGGAGCGCTCCTCGGCGAGCGGCTGCTGCCCGCCCCCGCGGGAGCGGCGCTCGCGCGCGCGTCGGCAGGCCCCCGTCTCGCGGGCTTCCTCGGCCTCGCCCGCGCGGTCCGCGACCCGGGCGGCTCGATCGCGGGGCTCGCGCTCGTCGTCGCGGTCGCGATCGCCGTCGGATCGAGCGTGCTGCTCGCGACTCTCGACCGCGGCACGGTGACCGCCGCGACGGCCGCGGTCGGCGGCGACCTGCGGGTCGACGGTCCGCCGCTGACCGCCGACCAGGTCGACGAACTGGCGGCGACGCCCGGGATCGCCCACCTCGCCGGGATCGAGGCCGTCGGCTCCGTCACCTTCTCCGACGGGTCCGAGCGGCTGCAGGTGCCGGCCTACGTCGTCGACGGCGCCGAGCTCGCCGGCATCCAGACGTCGTTCCCGGCGGGCCTGGAGGGCGGTGAGTCGCCGATCCCGTTCGTCGGTTCGCCGGACCTCGTCGCCGACATCCTCGGTGAGGAGAACACCGTCGAAGGTGTCTCCGCCGAACTCCTCGGGTCGTCGGGCGGGGCCGCGGGCATCGGCGGCGGTATGTGGCTCATGGTCGACCGCAGCGCCTCCGAGGTCATCGGGGCGGGTCTGTTCTCGCCGCGCATCCTCGTCGTCGGGCTCGAGCCGGGCGCCGACGCCGCCGCCGTCGCGGAGGCGCTCACCACGGCCTTGCCGCAGTCCCGCGTGACGACGCTCGACGACCGGATCGCGCAGCAGCGCGCCACCCCGATCCCCGGCACGTTGCGCGCCGGGTTCGCGATCGCGATCGCCCTCGCCGCCCTGCTCGCCGTCATCGCCATCCTCATGAGTGCGCGACTCGCCGCCCCGCGCCGCGTCACCCTCGTGCGCAGCCTCCATCGCCTCGGGGCCGACCGCCGCACCATCGGCTCCACGTTCATCGTCGAGTCCGTGCCGGCGCTGCTGTCGTCGTTCCTCATCGGCGGAGCCCTCGGCGCCGCGATCCCGTTCCTCGTCGTCGCATCGGTCGACCTCGCCCCCGTCGTCGGAGGCGTCGAGCCGCCCGCGCTCGTCGGCGATCCGCTCGCGCTCGCGCTCATCGTCGTCGGCGCGCTCGCCGCGGCCGCCCTCAGCCTCGCCCCCGTGCTGCTGCCCAACCGGAAGGACTCCGCGTGACCGCCGAAGCGCACATCCTCTGCCGCGATCTCGTGCGCATCTTCGTCACGAAGGGCGTCGAGGTGCAAGCCCTCCAAGGTCTCGACCTCCGCGTCGACCCCGGCGAGATCGTCGCGCTCGTCGGCGCGTCCGGGTCGGGCAAGTCGACGCTGCTCACCATCCTCTCCGGTCTCGACATCCCGACCGCCGGCTCGGCGCGCGTCGCCGGGCACGACCTGCTCGCGATGGGGGAGCGCGACCGCGTCGAGTTCCGTCGACACAGCGTCGGCTTCGTCTGGCAGCAGACGGAGCGCAACCTGCTGCCGTACCTGTCGGCGGCCGAGAACATCCAGTTCGCCCGCAGCGTCGCGGGGTCCCGCACGACCGCAGCCCGGGTCGACGAACTGCTCGCGCCCCTCGGGGTCGGCCATGTACGCGACCGACGTCCCGCCGAGATGTCGGGCGGCGAACGTCAGCGCGTCGCGATCGCCGTCGCGATCGCCAACGAGCCGCACGTGCTGCTCGCGGACGAGCCGACGGGCGAGCTCGACGAGACGTCGTCGTCGGAGGTGCTCGAGGCGATCCGCGACCTCAACGAGCGGCTCGGGGTGACGGCGCTCATCGTCACGCACGACCCGACCGTCTCCGAGCACGTGCGCCGCACCGTGCAGATCCGCGATGGCCGCACCGCGACGGAGACCCTGCGCCGCACCGAGGTCGACGATCTCGGCGAGGAGCGGCACATCGCCGAGGAGTTCGCCGTGCTCGACCGGGCGGGGCGCCTGCAGCTGCCGCAGGACTACCTCGCGGCGCTCTCGATGAGCGAGAGGGTGCGGCTCGCCCTCGAGACCGACCGCATCGAGGTGCGACCCGACCGCGACACGGATGCCGGGCGCGGAGCGGAGGAGGAGTCATGAGCGGGCGACACGTGAGCGGGGAGCTCGTGCTCGAAGCGACGGGCCTCTCCCGCGTCTTCGGCACCGGGGGAGCAGTGGTGCACGCCGTCGAGGACGTCGACCTCGCCGTCTCGACCGGGGAGCTCGTCGTCATCCGCGGCCGCTCCGGCGCGGGCAAGACGACGCTGCTCGACCTGCTCGGCGGCCTGCAGACGCCGACCTCCGGCACCGTCCTGCTCGCGGGGGAGGACCTCTCGACGCTCACGCCCGAGCGTCTCGCCGACCTGCGCCGCCGCGAGCTCGGCACCGTCGTGCAGTCGTTCGACCTCATCCCCGTGCTCTCCGCCGCCGAGAACGTCGAAGTGCCGTTGCGGATCGCCCATGCACCCGTCGCGGAGCGCGAGGCGCGCGTGCACGAGCTGCTCGGCCTCGTCGGGCTCTCGGGTCACGCCGCCCAACGCCCCGCGGAGCTCTCCGGTGGTCAGCAGCAGCGCGTCGCGATCGCGCGAGCACTCGCCGCCAGGCCGCGGCTGCTGCTCGCCGACGAGCCGACGGGTCAGCTCGACAGTGAGACGGCGGGTTCGGTCATGCGACTCCTTCGGTCGCTCGTCGACGAGACGGGGCTCGCGGCCGTCGTCTCGACGCACGACCCCCGCGTCGCCGGGTTCGCCGACCGCGTGCTCGAGATGCACGACGGACGTCTCGCCGTCGCACCGGTCGTCGTCGAGGCCGCTCCCGGCGACACGGCCTAGGCTGGCCCGGTGACCCGCCGTCCGTCGAGGAAGACGCCGCGCATCGCCGCGGCGGGAGCCGTGATCGCGGTCGCCGTCGCCCTCACCGGCTGCACCAGCTCGACGGTCGTCGAGGGCAGCGAGGTCACCGTCGCCGTCGCGGAGCCGTTCACGTCGCTCAACCCCGACACCTCCTACGGTCGCTCGAGCGCCACCAACGCCGACGTCGCGTGGCTCACCGGATCCGCGTTCGCGTCGTACGACGACGCCTACCGTCTCGTCGAAGACCGCTCGTTCGGCACCGCGCAGATCGTCGCCGAAGACCCGCTCACCGTGCGCTACGAGGTCTCCGCCGACGCCCGCTGGTCGGACGGCACTCCCGTCGACGCCGCCGACCTGCTGCTCGCCTGGGCGGCGAACTCCGGAGCGCTCAACACCCCCGAGTTCGACGACACCGCCTACGTCGACCCCGACACCGGGCGCTACACCGACGACTTCCCCGACGACGTCGTCTTCTTCGACGGCGCAGCCGGGGGAGGGCTCGAGCTCGCGACCCAGACGCCGCAGGTCGCCGACGACCGCGCGATCTTCGTGCACTTCGACGAGTTCGTGCCGAACTGGCGCACCGTACTCGCGCCGGGCATCCCGGCCCACGCGCTGCAGACGATCGCCACCGGACGCGATTACGAGGATGCCGGCAGCGCCAAAGACGACCTCGTCGCGGCCGTGCTCGACGGTGACGAGGACGCGCTCGGCGCACTGGCCCGCACCTGGAACGACGCGTACAACCTCGACGAGACGCCCGGCGACCAGACCCCCGAGGATGCCACGCTGCTGCTCGCCTCGGGCCCCTATGCGATCTCCGCGATCGACGAGACCGGAGTCACGCTCGACGCCAACCCCGAGTATCGGGGCGACCGCCGCCCGACGATCGAGACCATCCGGGTGCGCTTCGTGCCGGACCCGCTCGAAGCCGCACGCCTGCTCGCCGCGGGCGACGTCGACATCGCCTCGCCGGAACCGTCGGAAGACGTGGCGTCGGCGCTGCTCGACGTCGACGGGGTGAGCGTCGTCGCGGGCACCGACGGGCGCTTCGAGCACCTCGACCTCATGTTCGCCGACGGTCGTCACGCCACCTTCACCGACGAGCGGGTGCGGCGGGCGTTCCTGCACGTCGTGCCGCGGCAGCAGATCCTCGACGAGCAGGTCGTCCCGGTGCAGCCGGATGCCGCGCTGCTCGACTCGTTCCTGTTGCGGCCCGGTGCGGAAGGGTACGCCGACGCGATCGCCGACAACGGCTCCGCCGACTTCGCGTCGACCGACGTGTCCGCCGCGACCGCGCTGCTCGAGGAGGCGGGCGTCACCGCTCCGCAGGTGTGCGTGCTCTACGACCCCGCGAGCGAACGTCGGCAGCAGGAGTTCGCGGCCCTCCGCGACAGCGCGGCGCGCGCCGGCTTCGTCGTCACCGACTGCTCGAGCCCCGACTGGCGCGGCCTCCTCGGAGTGGCCGGAGCCTACGACGCGGCCCTCTTCGCCTGGGACACCACCCGCCTCGGGCCTGGGGCCGCCGGAGCGATCTACCGCAGCGACTCCGCGCTCGCCAACTTCACGCGCTACTCCGACCCCGAGGTCGACACCCTCGTCGACGAACTCGCCCGCGCCGAGAGCCCGGCCGAGCAGACCCGCCTCGCCGCGGAGATCGACACCCGCCTGTGGGCGGCCTCCTACGGCACCCCGCTGTACTCCTATCCGACGCTCACGGCGGTGCGCGACGACATCGCCAACGTCACCCGGTCGCCGCTCGCCCGCGGGGTGTTCTGGAACGCCTGGAAGTGGGCGCCGGCTCCTTCCGAGTAACTCGGGGCGGGGGTGGGGCGCGTCGCGACCGCTGAGGCAAGAGGCGGGGCCCCTACCCCGATTGCCTCATCGATCGCGACGCGCCCCACCCCCGAGTCACTCGTCGACGCCTTCTAAGACAGTGGGAGAGCAGAGCCTCGGCATCGTCGGGGAACCCGTCAGCGCGGAGGGGCGGGGTTGGGCTCAGGACCGAATCGGGGTAGGGGTCCCCGCCTCTTCGGTCCTGAGTCCCACACGGACCCGCAGCCCCCGATAGACTGGAGCGTTCCCCCCTTCACGATTTCGAGGTACAGCTATGGCCGAAGCACGTCGCAACGACCTGAGAAACGTCGCCATCGTCGCGCACGTCGACCACGGCAAGACGACGCTGGTCGACGCCATGCTGCGTCAGACCGGCTCCTTCGGCTCGCACGAGCACATGGAGGAACGCGCCATGGATTCGAACGACCTGGAGCGCGAGAAGGGGATCACGATCCTCGCGAAGAACACCGCGGTCACCTACAAGGGCATCCACGCGACCGACGGTCACGTGACGATCAACGTCATCGACACCCCCGGTCACGCCGACTTCGGCGGCGAGGTGGAGCGCGGGCTGTCGATGGTCGACGGCGTGGTGCTGCTCGTCGACGCGTCGGAGGGTCCGCTGCCGCAGACGCGGTTCGTGCTGCGCAAGGCGCTCGAGGCGAAGCTCCCCGTCATCCTGCTCGTCAACAAGACCGACCGCCCGGATGCCCGCATCGACGCCGTCGTCGAGGAGAGCCACGACCTGCTGCTCGCACTCGCGAGCGACCTGCACGATGACATCCCGGACCTCGACGTCGACGCGCTGCTCGACCTCCCGGTCGTCTACGCGTCGGGCCGCAACGGCGCCGCGTCGTGGAACAAGCCGGAGAACGGCACGCTCCCCGACAACGCAGACCTCGAACCGCTGTTCGAGGCGATCCTCCAGCATGTGCCCGCCCCGGCCTACGACGACGAGGCGCCGCTGCAGGCGTGGGTGACGAACCTCGACGCGAGCCCGTTCCTCGCGCGCATCGCGCTGCTGCGCGTCTTCTCGGGCACGATCAAGAAGGGTCAGACGGTCGCCTGGGTGCGCCACGACGGCTCGCACACGACGGCCCGCATCACCGAGC
>NZ_JBMRCP010000093.1:0-21473 GCF_057350545.1 Pseudolysinimonas sp.
ACAACCATCAAGCTCTCGAGTGCTGCGGCAACTCGCGGTGAGCCCAGTCGGAAATAACGATGACGGCCGCTCGCGGCGACCTTGATGAGTTCGCCTTCTCGGCACCCCAGCGCAGCGCGTCGGCGAAGGAGTCGGCGCCGACCGGCAGCACCATGAACTCCTGGATGTCGAGCCCGGTGTCGGCGTGCGCCCCGCCGTTGATGATGTTCATCATCGGCACGGGGAGGGTGTGCGCGTTGGCGCCGCCCACGTAGCGGTAGAGGGGAAGGTCGGCCGAGTCGGCCGCGGCCTTGGCGACGGCGAGCGAGACACCGAGGATGGCGTTGGCGCCGATCTTCGACTTGTTGTCGGTGCCGTCGGCGGCGATGAGCTCGGCGTCGACGACGCGCTGGTCGGTGGCGTCGAAACCTTCGATCGCCGGGCCGAGCACGTCGAAGATGCCCTCGACGGCCTTGAGCACGCCCTTGCCGCCGTAGCGGTTGGGGTCGCCGTCGCGCAGCTCGTACGCTTCGAAAGCGCCGGTGGACGCGCCCGACGGAACGGCGGCGCGCGCGGTCGACCCGTCTTCGAGGAGCACCTCCACCTCGACGGTGGGGTTGCCGCGCGAGTCGAGGATCTCGCGGGCGACGACGGCTTCGATGGCAGACATGTGTGGTTCCTTCGATTGGGTGCGGGCTGGTGGCGGTGCCCGCAACGATCCTAGGACGGCGAGGTTTCCGTCAGAGAACGAAGCGTGAGGGATGCCAGGGTCGTCGCGCTGTCGACGAACGCGAAGCTCGTGAAGCCGTCGCCCGAGAGGGCCTCGAGCGCGGCCTTGGTGTTCTTCGGACGCTGCTGGAGCCGCACGCGGGCACCCGTGGCGAGCAGCTCGCTCTTCAGCGTCAGCAGCGAGGTGAGCGGCACGTCGGCGTCGTGCAGCAGCGCGATCGCCTCGACGCCCGCCTCCGCCGGCAGCTCGACGAGCTCGACGAGACGCTCGAAGCCGAGCGAGAAGCCCGTGGCCGGCACGTCCTGGCCGAGGAAGCGGCCGATCATCCCGTCGTACCGGCCGCCGCCGCCCAGGGAGTAGTCGACCGACGGGTGGGCGAGCTCGAAGATCGGGCCGGTGTAGTACCCCATGCCGCGCACGAGGAACGGGTCGAACTGCAGCACGACCGCGGACGGATCGAGGTTGCGGGCGGCCGAGACCGCGTCGCCGATCGCGACGAGGTCGGCGAGCGCCTCCTCGTCGGGGCCTTCGGGCAGCGCCGTGCGGATGGCGGCTTCGCCGAAGGGCAGGAACTCCATCGTCCTCGGCCGCCGGAAGAAGGCTTCGAGCGCGTCGACCGCCGCCGGGGTGACGCCGCGTTCGCGGAGCTCGGCGACGACGCCGTCCTGCCCCACCTTGTCGAGCTTGTCGATCGTGATGAGGGCGCCGTCGAACTCCGCCTCCGCGAACCCGAGGGAGCGCAGCATCCCGAGCAGCAGCCGCCGGTCGTTGACCCGGAGGAAGCCGTCGCGCAGCCCGAGCGCGTCGAGGGCGTCGAGGGATGCCGTCAGCAGCTCGGCCTCGGCGCGTACCGAGGGCTCGCCGACGATGTCGATGTCGCACTGCACGAACTGGCGGTAGCGGCCCTTCTGCGGCCGCTCGGCGCGCCACACCGGGGCGAGCTGGAGGCTGCGGAACACCGCGGGAAGCTCGGCGCGGTGCGACGCGTAGAAGCGCGCGAGCGGCACGGTGAGGTCGAAGCGCAGCCCCAGGTCGGCGAGGTCGAGCGCCGTCTCGGCGGCGCGGAAGTCGTCGGCCGTCAGCCCGCGCTTGAGGATGCCGTAGGCCAGCTTCTCGTTGTCGCCACCGAGGCCGGCGTGCAGGCGGTCGGAGTCCTCCGCGACGGGGGTCTCGATCTCGTCGAAGCCGTGGCGACGGTAGACGTCGCGGATGATCGCGAGCACAGCCTCGCGTCGCGCCTTCTCGGCCGGGAGGAAGTCGCGCATGCCGCGGGGCGGGTTGACCTGCTGTGCCACCTCCCTATTGTGGCGTGCCCCGGGCAGGACCCGGCGTCAGACCCGGCGACGACGGCGTGCGAACAGCAGGATGCCCGCCCCGCCGAGCACGAGCACGGCGGCGATCATGACGACGCCGGGCGACACCTCACCGCCCGTCGGCGGGAGCGTCGGGGCCGTCGGCGTCGTCGCGACGTCCTCGAGCACGAACAGCGCCGGCGTCTCGGAGATGGGCTGGGCCGTGAAGTAGAGCTTTCCGCCGTACTCGATGAAGTCGGTGGGGAAGTCGCCGACGTCGTCGAGTTCGGTGAGCGTCGTGCCGTCCCAGGTGTGCAGCGTGGGATTGCCGCCCGTGCCCTGCGCCTGAAGGTAGAAGGTGCCGTCGGTCGCGATGAACCGCGGGCATCCCGCCGGGACGGTCGGCGTGATCGGAAGCTCACTCCCCGCGACGCCGGGGGTGGCCGAGAACATCCGTCGGCTGCCGTCGTTCGCACCGTAGGAGACGACGCCCGCGTGCAGGACGAAGCAGCCCGGATCGATCGCGCCTCCACCGGACGCGCCGAGCTTGGTGAAGGCCGAGCCGTCCCAGAGGTAGGCGGTCTCGTCGTCGCCCGGGTTCTCCGCTGCGGCGAAAGCGAGCACGCCGGCGAGCGTGCGCACCTCGAAGACGTCGCTGGGCGCTCCGGCGTGCATCACCTGGGCGTGGGTCGCCGTGCCGTCGAAGGTCCAGAGCATCCGGGGCGAGCCCGACGTGTAGACGATCTCGCCGTTCGGACCGGCCGCGAGAGAGCCCACGTCGGTGGGCGACGCGGGGGTGGGCGTCGTCGTGGTGCCGTCGTTCGAGGCGAGCACCCACCCGCCGAGGCCGTCGCCGAGCTCGAAGTAGAGGAGCCCGCCGATGAGAACCGGGTTCCTGCCGAGCGTTTCGACCTGCGTGGGGGTCGTGCCGTCGAAGCGCCAGAGCGTCGGCGTGGGACCGGTCAGGTCGCCGCCGACGAACCACAGGTCGCCGAGGTACTCGACGAAGTCGCGCGGGCTCTCGGGCGCCCCCGGGATCGTGGCGAAGGTCGTGCCGTCGAAGCTCTGCAGACCCGTCTCGGAGCCGCCGTAGAGCAAGCCCTGATACTCGACGAGCGAGCCCACGAGGAAACCCCCGGGCACCTCTGACACCACGGGAGCGGCGTGAGCGGGAAGCGCTGGCGCGAGGCTGAGGAGGAGAGCCGCGGCCGCCGCGGCGAGGACGCGCGGGAGCCGACGGCGGCGGGGGGTTGTCACGCTAGGAGTATAACGATGGCAGTTACGGCTGGACGACCTCGTCGTCCGCATGTCGCGAGAGGTGCCGGGCGTACCGCTCGGTGAGCTGCACCATGAGGTCGGGAGTAGCCCGGTCGAGACCGAACACATAGCCCGGGAAGTCGAGCTGCGACTGCCGCGCCCAGATCTCGTCGTGCCGGTCGGGCGGGAAGAGCTCGGCGGGGTCGCCCACCGCCACCCAGCCGATCGGCACCGTGGTCTCCGGCGGCAGCACGGTGCGCAGGTGCACGACGGCGTTGATGCGCACCTCGCTGCGGTCTCCGATGACCGCGCCGTTGAAGATGCGCGCCCCGGTCGCCACGAACACCTCGTCACCCAGGCGGGCACCGGAGATCGACGCGAGCGGCCCGACGAGACAGTGGTCGCCGATGCGCAGCGGATCGGAGGAGCTCGCCCGCAGCACGGCGTTCTCCATCACGATGACGTGCTCGCCGAGCACGATCGGACCGCCCTCCGCGCTGATGACGGCGCCGTGCAGCACCTGGCAGTCGGCGCCGATCGTGACATCGCCGCTCACGACCGCGCCGGGCGCGATCACGGCGTCGGGGTGGATGCGCGGCGCGTGGCCGAGGTGCTGGACGAGCATCCCGACACGCTACGCCGCGGCGGCCCCCTGGGGAACGCCCGCGTTGGCGACCGCCCGGCGCGACGTGAGCCCGACGGCGAGTCCCAGCAGCACGAGCGACCAGAGCGCGTAGGCGAGCGGGAGGAAGAACGCCCAGGCGACGGTGACGACGGCGGCGACGGGCAGGGTGAGCCGCGTCGCCCCGCGCCAGACGTCGTGCCGCACGACCGCGATCCCGAGCAGCAGGAATCCCAGCGCGGTCGCCGCCGTGCTCGCGACCAGCAGCACGGTGACGACGGTGCGCAGCGCGTCGAACGTCCACGGGGTGACGAGCAGGATCGCGCCGAGCTGCGCGACCGCGAACAGCAGGAGCCCGCCCAGGGCGAGCAGCCCGCTCACGAGCGTTCCCCGCGACCGGCGCACGAGCGTGCGAGCCACGAGCCCCGCGGCCAGCGCGAGCACCACGGCCTGCACCGCGAACACCACGTGCCGCACGACGATGAGCCACACCACGAGGGTGTCGTCGGGCACCAGCACGGAGGCGATCGCGGAGGCCGCGCCGAGCAGACACAGCGCGACCACGGCGACAGCGGTGTGTCGGTTCGCGAGCGGGGCGGGGATGTCACTCATGGGCATCACCAGTATCGAGGGTCTCGGCGGCGACGACGTCGCGGCGCAGGGACCGCAGGGCTCCCCGCAGGGCCCGCTCGGCATCCAGCCCGTGCTCACGTGCACCCGCGACGAGAGCGAGCAGGTGCGAGCCGAGTTCGTCTTCCGTCGTCGGCACGGGCGCCGGCGTGACGTTCACACCCACCTTCGCCGCGCGGCCGAGCGTCTTGTCGGCGAGCGCGAGCCCGGGCATGGCCTCCGGGATGCCCTCCAGCACGCTCGTGCGATGCGCCTTCTCGACCGCCTTGACCGACTCCCACGTGGCGACGACGGCATCCGGGGTCTCCGCGATCGCGTCGCCGAACACGTGCGGATGCCGGCCGACCATCTTCGTCGTCATGTGCGCGGCGACGTCCTCGAGAGTGAAACGGCCGGCCTCGGCCGCGATGTCGGCGTGGAAGAGCACCTGGTAGAGCACGTCGCCGAGCTCCTCGACGAGCTCGTCGTCCGACCCCGACTCGATCGCCTCGACGAGTTCGGCGCTCTCCTCGACGAGGTACTGCACGAGCGACGCGTGCGTCTGGTCGCGGTCCCAGGCGCAGCCGCCGGGCGCGCGCAGCCGTTCGAGCGTCGCGATGAGCTCGTCCATCCGGGGATGCGGGGCGTCGGCGACAGGCATGCCCCCATCCTGCCCTCAGAGCGGGGCGGTGTCCGCGTCCCGCACGGCCGCTTCGCCCGGACGCGGCGTGCGGGGCATGAGGGATGCCGTGAGCAGCAGGAAAGCCGCCGCCACCGCCACCGCGATGAAGACGAGCGTCGAGGCGGCGGTGATCGTCGCGGGGTCGGTCTCGTCGCCACCCTGCGCCGCGATGCTCGCATTCGCGATCGACCCGAGCAGCGCCACCCCGATCGTGCTGCCGAGGGTGCGCAGGAAGGCGCTCAGCCCCCTCACCACGCCGCGCTCGTTCCACGGGACGCTCGACTGCGCGACGATGAGGCTCGGCGCGGCGACGAACCCCAGCCCGAATCCGACGACGAGGCAGCCGACGGCGAGCACGACGATGTTCGGCCACGGTGCGACGACGGCGAGGAAGGCACAGGCGAGGGTCACGACGAGGGCGCCGATGAGGATCGTCGAGCGGAACCCGATCCGCAGGTAGATCCGCCCCGAGAGCGTCGAGGCGATCGGCCAGCCGAGGGTCAGCGCGGCGACCGCCAGACCGGCGACGAGCGGGTCGGCTCCCGCCGACGTCTGAAGGTACGTGGGGGCGAACGACGTGATGCCGATCAGCACGACGCCGACGACGGCGGCGTTGAGACTCGTCGTGAGCACGATGCGGCGGGTGATGACGCGCACGGGCAGCACGGGCTCGGCCGCCCGCCGTTCGACGAGGACGAACGCGACGACGACGAGTGCGGCGAAACCGAACAGGCCGAGCGAGATCGGCGAGGTCCACTCCCAGGCGACGCCGCCCTCGAGGATGGCCAGGAGCAGCGCCGTGAGCGCGATCGTGAGCAGCGCCGCGCCCGCGTAGTCGATGCGATGCTCCCGGCGCTCGACCTTCTCGCGGAACCCCCGCACCAGCAGCCAGGCGGCGACCAGGCCGAGCGGCACGTTGATCCAGAAGATCCAGGGCCAGCCGACGAACTGCGAGAAGAGCCCGCCGAGGGTCGGCCCCGCGACGGAGGAGATCGCCCAGACACTCGCGAGATAGCCCTGGATGCGGGCTCGCTCCTCGACCGAGTAGAGGTCGCCGACGATCGTCATGACGCCGGGCAGGATGGCGCCCGCGCCGATGCCCTGCACCGCGCGGAACACGATCAGCAGCAGCATCGTCGGAGCGATCGCGCAGAGGATCGAGCCGACGACGAACACCGTGATGCCGAAGAGGAGGATCGGCTTGCGCCCGATCATGTCGGCGAGCTTCGAGTACACCGGGACGAGCACGGTTTGCGTCAGGAGGTACGCCGAGAACAACCAGGGGAACGCCTCGAACCCGCCGAGATCCTCGACCACCGAGGGAACCGCCGTCGCGAGGATCGTGGCATCGATCGCCACGAGGAATGTCGCGAGCATCCCGGCGAGCAGCACGGGACCGCGTTCGGATCGAAGTCCGACCTCACTCCGCGCCACACCCGCTCCTCGTCCCGAGTCATCCTCGCGCATGGCCGGACAGCGCCGCTGGGTCCCGTCCGGGAGAATGGGACGGTGGACCTGCCCGCCCTCGCCCTGCTCGGCGTCGTCACGGGCGTGCTGGTCTGGCGCGCGATCGCCCGCGAGCGCCGCGACTACGCGCGCTTCAAGCGCCTGCGCTCGACGGTCGCGCGCCAGAAGGTCTACCGCCGCTGGCTGATCGAGGCGTTCCTGTCGCTGGGCGGCCTCTCGCTCGCGACGATCCTCGGCGCGTGGGAGTCGATCTCACCGCTGCTCTCCGCCGGCCAGGAGTGGGCGCCGATCGCGGCCTCCCGTGACGTGCTCGGTGGCGAGTTCGGCGTCGCGGTCGGGATCGGCATCGCGATCGTGGTGCTCGCCTTCCTCGTGCTGCCGATCGTGTTGCTGCGCGGCACCCCGATCGACGACGCGCCGGCCCTCGGCGACATCCGCGCCCTCCTCCCGCGCACGCGCGGTGAACTGCCGTATGGGGCCGCGCTCTCGGTCAACGCCGGAGTCGTCGAGGAGCTGCTGTTCCGCCTCGGGTTCCCCGCGCTCGTCTTCGCGGTGACGGGCGATGCCCTCCTCGCGTTCGCCGCGGCCACCCTGCTGTTCGGACTCCTGCACGTCTACCAGGGTCCGACCGGCATCCTGTTGTCGACCGTGCTCGGGGTCGTCTTCCTCTACCTCTATCTCGTCACCGGCTCGATCCTCGTGCCGATCGCGCTGCACGCCCTCATCGACCTGCGTTCGATGGTGCTCATCCCGCTCGCCCTCGGCACCGCGTCAAGGCCCTAGGCCGTGTCGGACCCCGGTGCGAGGCTGACGGGCATGGTCACGATCAGCGGATCCTTCAGCGGCTACTCGGTGGACGACTCGGCGGCGGCGCTCGCGTTCTACCGCGACAGACTCGGGCTCACCATCGACGACAACGGGATGGGACTCGACCTCTCGCTTCCGGGCGGGCAGCACGTCTTCCTCTACCAGAAGGACGACCACTCCCCGGCGACCTTCACGGTACTCAACCTCGAGGTCGGCGACATCGACGCCGCCGCCGAGGAGTTGCGCAGCGCCGGCATCGAGCTCGAGCGCTACGAGGGCATGCCGCAAGACGACGCCGGCATCATGCGCGGCAAGGCGTCGGGCGACGGCCCCGACATCGCCTGGTTCCGCGACCCCGCCGGCAACATCCTCTCGATCATCAACGGCTGAAGCTTCCGCGGACCGGCGGATCGGGTCGCGGAGTGAAGAGAGCGGGGACCCCTACCCCGATTCACTCCGCGACCCGATCCGCCGCTCCGCTCGTCTCACGGAGTTCTAGGCGGGCTTTTCTTCCGTGGTGAAGAGGGCGGTCAGCACGCCGCCGACCCAAGCGATGAGGTCGGCGTCGGATCCCTGCGGGAGGGGGATGCTGAGCGCCTTCGCGGCCGCGAATTGGCGGGCGCCCGGGTACATGCGCTGGAGACGCAGCTGCTTCGAATCCGGCAGCTCGGCCGGGGCGATGCGCAGGTTGCCGCCCACGGCGACGACGTCCGAGAGCCCCGCCTTGATCGCCTGACGCCGAAGCCGCGAGATCGCGACGAGGTTGGTGACCGAGTCGGGCAGGTCGCCGTACCGGTCGACGAGTTCTTCCGCCACCGAGTCGATCGCCTCGTCCGGCGACGCCGGCGCGGCCGCGGTGGAGAGCTTCTGGTAGGCCTCGAGCCGCAGGCGCTCGCTCTCGAGGTACTCCTCGGGGATGCGCGCATCCACCGGCAGTTCGAGGCGCAGCTCGGTCTGTCCTTCGGCGACGTCGCCGCGGAAGGTCGCGACCGCCTCGCCGATCATGCGCAGGTAGAGGTCGAAGCCGACGCCGGCGATGTGGCCCGACTGCTCACCGCCGAGCAGGTTGCCCGCGCCACGGATCTCGAGGTCTTTGAGCGCGACCTGCATGCCAGAGCCGAGCTCGGTGTTGGCGGCGATCGTCTCGAGCCGGTCCTGCGCGGTCTCGCCGAGCGGCTTCGTGTCGTCGTAGAGGAAGTACGCGTACGCGCGCTCCCGGCCGCGCCCCACGCGTCCGCGGATCTGGTGCAGCTGCGACAGGCCGTACTTGTCGGCGGCGTCGATGATGAGCGTGTTCGCGTTGGCGATGTCGATGCCGGTCTCGATGATCGTCGTCGAGACGAGCACGTCGAACTTGCGCTCCCAGAAGTCGACGATGACCTGCTCGAGCACGCTCTCGCTCAGCTGACCGTGGGCGACGGCGATGCGCGCCTCGGGCACGAGCTCGGCGAGCTGAGCCGCGACGCGGTTGATCGACGACACCCGGTTGTGCACGAAGAACACCTGGCCCTCGCGTAGCAGTTCGCGCCGGATGGCGGCCGCGACCTGCCGCTCGTTGTACGGCCCCACGAAGGTGAGGATCGGGTGCCGATCCTCGGGCGGGGTCGCGAGGGTCGACATCTCGCGGATGCCGGTGACCGCCATCTCGAGGGTGCGCGGGATGGGCGTGGCCGACATCGCGAGGATGTCGACGTTGGTCTTCAGCTTCTTCAGGGCGTCCTTGTGCTCGACGCCGAAGCGCTGCTCCTCGTCGATGACGACGAGCCCGAGGTCTTTGAAGCGGATGCTCTCCGAGAGCAGGCGATGGGTGCCGATGACGACATCCACCTCACCGCTCGCGAGTCCCTCGACCGTCTCCTTCGACTCCTTGTCGGTCTGGAAGCGGCTGAGTGCTCGGAGATGCACGGGGAAGCCCGCGAACCGCTCGGCGAACGTCTCCATGTGCTGCCGCACGAGGAGCGTCGTCGGTACGAGCATCGCGACCTGCTTGCCGTCTTGCACGGCCTTGAACGCGGCGCGGATCGCGATCTCGGTCTTGCCGTAGCCGACGTCGCCCGAGATGAGCCGGTCCATGGGAATGGGCCGCTCCATGTCGGCCTTGACGTCGTCGATCGTGACGAGCTGGTCGGGCGTCTCGGCGAACGGGAACGCCTCCTCGAGTTCGCGCTGCCACGGGGTGTCCTTCGCGAAGGCGTGACCCTGGCTCGCCATGCGCGCCGAGTAGAGCTTCACGAGCTCGACGGCGATGTCGCGCACCGCCTTGCGGGCACGCCCCTTCGCGGCCGCCCAGTCGGAACCGCCCATCTTCGACAGCGCGGGGGCCTCGCCGCCGACGTAGCGGCTGAGCAGGTCGAGCTGGTCGGTCGGCACGCTCAGCCGGTCGGGCGGGCCGCCGCGCTTGCTCGCCGCGTACTCGAGCACGAGGTACTCGCGTGTGACCTTCGCGTGCGTCGTGCCGAGCGGACCGCGCGCGGTGCGCTCCCCCGACGCGACCTCGCGCGAGATGAGCTCGACGAACCGCCCGATGCCGTGCGTCTCGTGCACGACGTAGTCGCCCGCCTTGAGTTGCAGCGGATCGACGACGTTGCGACGGCGGCTCGCGAGCTTCTTCGACCCTCGACCGTCGAGTGCTGCCGCGCGACCGTAGAACTCCGCCTCGGAGAGCACCGCGATCCGCTCGTCGGGCAGCGCAAAACCGGCCTCGATCGTCGCCTGGGTGATTGCGGGCTCGACGCCGGCCTCGGCGAGCACATCCCGCGCCCGCTCCACCATCCCGGCGCCGGCCGCCGTCACGGTGACGGCCCAGCCGTCGCGCACGAGCCCCGCGACGTAGGCGACGGCGCCCTCCACCTGGCCGGCGAAACTCGGGATCGCGGTGCCGTGGAGGCGCGTGATCTCGTCGGCATCCGAGTCGAACGGGCTGAACGTCCACCACGTGCGCGGGGAGGCCGCGGCCCGCAACTGCGACACCGTGAGGAAGTCGCCGCGGTCGAGACTGATCGGCGCCTGCGCCCCCGCGGTGGCCGCGCTCCATGCCGCGTCGAGGAACTCGCGGTTCGTCTCGGCGAGGCTGAGCGCTCGCGTCGCGACCCGCTCGGGGCTCAGGATGGCGACCGCGGCATCCTCGGGCAGCACGTCGGTGAGCGGCACGAGGTCGCCCACGAGGGCGGGAGCGAGCGACTCCATCCCGTCGACCGGGATGCCCTCGGCGACCTTCGCGAGCAGTTGCTGCAGGCTCGGGAACTCGCGCTCCATCTCGCGCGCGCGCTGTCGCACGGGCTCGGTGAGCAGCAGCTCGCGGCTCGGCAACAGCTCGACGCGCTCGACCTCGTCGGGCAGTGACCGCTGGTCGGCGACCGAGAACGCGCGCAGGGTCTCGAGCTCGTCGCCGAAGAAGTCGGCGCGCACGGGATGCTCGGCATCCGCGGGGAAGACGTCGAGGATGCCGCCGCGCACCGCGAACTCGCCGCGGCGGGTGACGAGGTCGACCCGCGCATAGGCGAGCTCGGCGAGGCGCAGCGACAGAGCGGCGAGGTCGTAGCCGCGTGCGCCCCGCGCGAGCTCGAGCGTCGGGATGTCGGCGAGCCCGGGCATGATCGGCTGCAGCGCGGCACGCACGCTGCCCACGACGACGAGATGCCCGCGGCGATCCTGCCGCCAGCGGGCGATCTCGCGGAGGGCGTGCAGGCGACGTCCGATGGTCTCGGCGCTCGGGCTCAACCGCTCGTGCGGGAGGGTCTCCCACGCCGGGAAGTCGAGCACCGTCGCCGCCGGCAGGTAGCAGCGCAGCGACGCCACGACGGCGTCGACCTCGCGGCTCGTGGCGGTGACGAGCAGCGCGGCCTGAGCGTCGCCGCGGGCGTCGAGCAGCGCGGCGATCGTCGGCACCCGCAGCCCCTCCACGAGGGAGAAGTCGGCATCCCGGGACGCCTGCCGGAGGGCGGGTTCGAGAACGGAGGCGCGCGCGAGCGCCGGAATCATCGCATCGAGACCCACTCGTGCAACCCTACGCGCGACCGCGGACGCCGGCCGCGGGTTGAGTGCACCGCGTAGCGGGGTGTATCGAAACCGCCCTCGCAGTTACTCGGGGTGGGTTTCGATACACCGCTGCGCGGCACTCAACCCGCGGGGGGCGGGGCGTGCCACCGCTGCTGCGCGGCGAGGAGGCCGTCGGTGATGACCTCCGACGTGGCGTCGGCAGCATCCGAGATGAGGTTGGGAAGCGTCTCGCGCTCGGCCTTCGAGAACGGGGAGAGCACGAAGTCGGCGGGGTCCTGCCGACCGGGCGGGCGGCCGACGCCGATCCGCACGCGCACGAAGTCGGGCCCGGCGACGTTGATGATGTCGCGCACGCCGTTGTGACCGCCCGGGCCGCCGCCGATCTTCAGCCGCAGGGTGTCGTACGGCAGGTCGAGCTCGTCGTGGATCACGATGAGGCGCGACGCGTCGAGCGAGTAGAACTTCAAGAGCGCCGCGACGGGTCGCCCCGAGACGTTCATGAAAGTCGACGGCACCGCGAGCGTGACGCGGTCGGCACCCGGACGGATGCGCGCCTCGGCGATCGAGGCGCCGGCCTTGTGCGCCTTGAGGGGCGCGCCGAGACGGGCGGCCAACTCGGCGACCACCATCTGGCCGACGTTGTGGCGGTGGCCGGCGTAGCCGGGCCCGGGATTCCCGAGCCCGACCACGAGCCAGCGATCGTCCGCCAACGTCGGACGGTGTTACTCGGACTCGGCGGGCGCGTCCTCGGAGCCGACCTCGTCGACGAGGTCGCCCTCGCCCTCGGGGGTCTCGCCCTCGGGCGTCTCCTCCGACTCGCCCAGATCGACCTCGGCCTGGCCGGTGATACCGACGATGAGCACCTCGGGGTCGGTGACGAGCGTCGCCCCCGTGGGGAGCTTCACGTCGCCGGCGAGGATCTGAGTACCCTCGCGGAGACCCTCGATGCTCACGGTGACGCTCTCCGGGATGTGCGTCGCCTCGACCTCGAGCGAGATCGTGTTCGCGTCCTGGTTGACACTCGTGTCCGGAGCCGAGTCGCCCTCGAGGTGCACGGGGATGTCGACGATGACCTTCTCACCGGCGCGCACGACGATGAGGTCGAGGTGCTCGATGATCTGGTGCACCGGGTCCTTCTGCACGTCCTTGACGAGCGCGAGCTGGCTCTTGCCGGCGATCTGCAGGTCGAGCACCTGGTTCGCCTTGCGGATGATGAGCGCCGTCTCGTGACCGGGGAGCGCGACGTGCTGCGGCTCGGTGCCGTGACCGTAGATCACGGCCGGGATCTTGCCCGCGGCGCGCAGACGGCGGGCGAAGCCCTTACCGAACTCGGTGCGCACCTCGACGGTGAGCTTGTTGTCGTCGTCGTGGTTCTTGGCGTTCGCGGCCTTGTTCTCCTTGGCGGTAGCCATGGCAGCACTCCTGGATTCCGGGCAAAGCCCTGTCGATGTCTTGTTCAACTCGAACGCACGAAAGCGCGAGGAAGACCTGGGGCCACCCCACCGCGTCGATCACGGCCCCGTGGACGGAGCCCTCGCCGAAGTTCAGAGAGCCATGTTACAGGGCGTCGGGCTCCTCGGGAACCTCGTCGCCCCCGCGCGCGAGGCCGCCGAGCGCCGCCCCGACGAACGTGACGCCGGCCACGGCGACGAGCCCGTACACCCCGATCAGTTGACCGGGCACGGCGGGCGGCACGGCGAGCACCACGTAGCCGATACCGGCCAGCGTCACGAGCGCGCCGACGACGAGGATGCCGACCGACGACCAGCGCAGGGTGAGACCCGCGATGCCCCCCAGCATCCCCCCGCTCACCGCGATCGCGGCGAGGGTGCCGTCGTACCGCATGAGCTGCATGATGAACCGCGCGAACCCCCCGCCCGCGACCACGAGCAGCGCCGCCGCCCCGAGGAGAGCCGCACCACCGACGAGCGACGAGACGACGACCGCCTTCCGCCCTGCGGGCGGCGAGAGTCGGCGGGAGCGCACACCGAGCGCCGCGGCCCCGAGGAAGGCGCCGACGACGAGAGCCGTGCCGGAGAAGTAGAACATCCGCGAACCGTCGCCGAGAGCCGGATCGACCTTGGAGAGCATGGTGGCGATCTGGAAGACGGGGCTGAAGATCCCGCCGGCGAACGGGTTGCCGAAGGGGACGGTCAGCGCGAGCAGCCCGAGCAGCGCGTGCACCGACCCGACGACGAGGGCGCCGACCCAGTGGACGGCGATGCTCGCGGCCGCACCACCGACGAGCAGAACGCCGGCGACGATCATCGCCGGGCCCGCGACGTCGGGCTCGAACCGAGCGATCGCGACGTAGTGCATCGACGCGCCCTGCCACGTCGTGGCGAGTCCCGCGATCGTCGCGCCGGCGGCGATCAGCAGACTGAGGAAAGGCCGCGTCACGGGCGTCAGCCTACCCGCGCCTCCTGAGACGGCCTCAGTAGAACTCGACGGTGTCGACGACGTTGCGCAGCGGCTCCCCGTCGAGCAGCCGACGCGCGTTGTCGGCGACGAGCTCCGTGATCGCGCGCTGATCACCCGGGCTGTCGGCCGCCGTGTGCGGGCTGAGCAGCAGATTCGGCGCCGACCACAACGGGTGATCGGCGGGGAGCGGCTCGACCGAGGCGACGTCGAGCACCGCCGCCCCCACCTGCCCCGAGTGGAGCGCCGCAATGAGCGCAGGTTCGTCGACGGTCGAGCCGCGGCCGACGTTGACGACGGTCACGCCGGGCTTCGCGGCGGCGATCACCTCGGCGCTCAGCATCCCCTTCGTCGCGTCGGTGCCGGGAAGGCAGAGCACGATCGCGTCGGCCACGGCGGCCGCCTCGGCGAAGCGCTCGACCGACACGACGCGTTCGACCCCCGGCGCCTCGACTTCGCGGCGGTGCACCCCGACGACCCGGCTGCCGAGGGCGGAGAGCTTCGCGGCCGTCGCACGACCGATACCGCCGAGCCCGACGACGAGCACCGTCGAGTCGCGCGCGCTGCCGAGGGTGAAACGCCGGCCCCACTCCGCCCGCGCCTGCAGTTCGAGCAGCCGCCCGAACCGCTTCGCTCCCGCGAGCACCCCGAGCACCGCGAACTCGGCGAGCGCCTCGCCGTAGATGCCGGCCGAGGTCGTGAACGTGACCCGTTCGAGTTGATCGTCCGAGAGCCGCGCGGCCTTCACCTGCTGCCCGCCGCCCGCCGGGATCGTGTGCACCCACCTCAGCCGCGGATTGGCCGTCACGGTGCGCGCGAGTTCACGCCCCGAGTGGTGGGGAACCCCGAACAAGGCGTCGGCCGAGTCGAGCATGCGCTCGTACTCCTCCAGCACCCGCTCGTCGCGCTGATCGGTGAGCAGCTCCGGCCGGTAGACGACCTCGAGCCGCGGTTCGCGCTCCGCGAGCAGCCGGGCGTTCTCCTCGGCCAGAGGCACCGCGACGACGATCCTCAGGTCGGTCATTCCGGGCTCCTCTTCCCGAGCCGGTGCACGACCAGCTCGACGATCTCGTCGGGGCGCAGCGCGACATCCACACCGATCGGATCCTCGTCGCCGTCCGGCTCCTCGAGGGTGTCGAGTTGGGAGCGCAGCAGCGACGTCGGCATGAAGTGACCCTCACGGCCCTCCATGCGGGCGGCGAGCAGTTCCGGCGTTCCGTGCAGGAAGACGAGCGCGAGCTCGGGCGCCGACTCGCGCAGCCGATCGCGGTAGGCGCGTTTGAGCGCCGAGCACGCAACGACGACCGGTCGCCCCAGCTCCGCGGCGACGGCATCCAGCCAGGGGGCGCGGTCGGCGTCAGTGAGCGGGATGCCGGCCGCCATCTTCGCGCGGTTGGCCGCGGGATGCAGGTCGTCGCCTTCGACGAACGGGAGCCCGAGCGCCTCGGCGAGCCCCCGGCTGATGGTGGTCTTGCCGGTGCCCGAGACCCCCATGACGACGACGGGATGCGGGAAAGTCACCTTGTCCACGCTAGTAGCCTGGGCTCTCGTGACCACCTCCACCACCGCCACCGCCAACATCGGGGTCGTCGGCCTCGCCGTCATGGGCTCCAACCTCGCCCGCAACCTCGCGAGCCGCGAAGGCAACACCGTCGCGATCTTCAACCGCTCGCCGGAGAAGACCGACGCACTCACGAGCGAGCACCCCGAAGCCGGGTTCGTCGCGACGAAGAGCTACGCGGAGTTCGCCGCGGCCCTGCAGAAGCCGCGCGCGGCACTCATCATGGTGCAGGCGGGCAAAGGCACGGATGCCGTCATCGACGAGCTCGTCAAGGTGTTCGAGCCGGGCGACATCATCGTCGACGGCGGCAATGCCCTCTTCACCGACACCATCCGTCGCGAGAAGGCGGTGCGCGAAACGGGTATCAACTTCGTCGGCGCCGGCATCTCCGGGGGCGAGGAGGGCGCGCTCAACGGCCCCTCGATCATGCCCGGCGGCTCCGACGAATCGTGGGTCACGCTCGGCCCGATTCTGAAGTCCATCGCGGCGATCGCCGAGGGCGAGCCCTGCGTCACCCACGTCGGCCACGACGGCGCCGGTCACTTCGTGAAGATGATCCACAACGGCATCGAGTACGCCGACATGCAGCTCATCGCCGAGGCGTACGACCTCATCCGCCGCGGCACCGGCAAGACCCCCGCCGACAACGCCGAGATCTTCGCCGGATGGAATCGCGGAGAGCTCGAGTCGTACCTCATCGAGATCACCGCCGAGGTGCTGCGCCAGGTCGACGCCGACACCGGGAAGCCGCTCGTCGACGTCATCCTCGACCAGGCCGGCTCGAAGGGCACCGGCGTCTGGACCGTGCAGACGGCACTCGACCTCGGCATCCCCGTATCGGGCATCGCGGAGGCCGTCTTCGCGCGGTCGCTGTCGTCGAAGCCGCTGCAGCGCGCTGCCGCGGGCAACCTTCCCGGCCCGTCCGTGCCCGAGATCGCGGATGCCGACGCCTTCATCGAAGACGTGCGGCAGGCGCTCTACGCGTCGAAGATCGTCGCCTACAGCCAGGGTTTCGACGCGATCGTCGCGGGCGCCGAGCAGTACGGCTGGGACATCCAGAAGGGCGAGATCGCGAAGATCTGGCGTGGCGGCTGCATCATCCGCGCCCAGTTCCTCAACCGGATCACCGAGGCCTACGCCGACGATCCGGGCCTCGTCGCGCTCATCACCGCGCCGTTCTTCCGCGGCGTCGTCACCCGCACGCAGGACGCCTGGCGTCGGGTCGTCGCCTCCGCCGCGATCGCCGGCATCCCCGCCCCCGCGTTCTCGTCGTCGCTGTCGTATTACGACGGCCTGCGCGCCGAGCGGCTGCCCGCCGCCCTCGTGCAAGGTCAGCGCGACTTCTTCGGGGCACACACGTACAAGAGGGTCGACCGCGACGGCACGTTCCACACGCTCTGGTCGGGCGATCGCTCCGAGGTCTCGGCGACCGACTCGCACTGAGTTTCATCGGGGGCTGCGGCGCCGGAGGGAGCGCGCGAGTCAAGAACGGGGACCCCTACCCCGATTGACTCGCGCGCTCCCTCCGACACCTCCGCGGTCCCGCGGGTTGAGTGCCCGCGCAGCGGGTGTATCGAAACCCACCCCGAGTAGCTCGCCGGTCAGGTTTCGATACACCGCCTTCGGCGGCACTCAACCCTCGGTTCGACAGAACGAGGCCGGCTCCCCGCCACCAGGGAGCCGGCCTCGGGTCTTCGCCCTACGCCGTCAGGGGGACGGATTCGACGAGGGGGGACGGGGTGCCGAAGCGGTGGCCCGTGATCGAGATCGCCTGCTCGCGCAGGAACGGCAGCAGCTCGACGCGACCCGCCTCGGTGACGGGGGCGTCGTACACGGCGACGTCTGGGCGCCCGCCGATCTCCTCGAGCAGTGCCGAGGCGGCGCCGCCGACGATGCGCACGCGGGCATCCCGGAGGCTGCGGGCGGCGGCCGTCCAGCCTTCGCCGTCGTCGATGGTCACCGTGAGGCCCGACGCCCGGAGCGCTGCGACCACGGCGGGGGCCCAGCCCGACGGCGCGGACACCGCGAGGGGCGCCTCCGCGGCGAGACCGGCGAGCACGACGCGAGCCACCTCGACGGGTGAGGCGAGCGGCTCGGCGCGCACGACGACGGGCACCGGGCGGTAGCGGAACGCGTTGCGCTCGGCGCTCAGCCCCGACACGTCGCGGACGACGCCGAACTCCGCCGCGACCGCGCGAGCATCGCTGCCCGCGGCCCGGATGAGGTAGTCGCGCTCCCCCTGCTCGGTGAACGCGTCGACGATTCCCGCGAGGCGCGCGGGGAGGCCGCCGTCGGGCGCCGGGGCCGCCTCCGCCGAACGGAACGAGCCCAATCCCAGGAGGTAGTTCGGGCCGCCCGCCTTGGTCCCGGGCCCGACGACGGACTTCTTCCAGCCGCCGAACGGCTGCCGCTGCACGATCGCTCCCGTCGTCCCGCGGTTGATGTAGAGGTTGCCCGCCTGCACCTGGTCGACCCAGCGGGCGATCTCGTCGGCGTCGAGCGAGTGGAGACCCGCGGTGAGGCCGTAGTCGACGGCGTTCTGCAGCGCGATCGCCTCGTCGAGGTCGCGCGCGCGCAGGATGCCGAGCACCGGTCCGAAGTACTCGACGGTGTGGAACTCCGAGCCCGGCGCGACGCCGGTCTTGATGCCCGGCGACCAGATGCGGCCGTCCGCGTCGAGCTTGCGGGGCTCGAGCAGCCAGCTCTCCCCCGGGTCGAGCGTCGTCAGCGCCTTGAGCAGCTTGCCCTCCGCCGGAGCGATGAGCGGCCCCATCCTGTTCACAGGGTCGGTGGGCTCGCCGACCGAGAGTGAGGCGACGGCGTCGAGCAACTGCGCCCGGAACCGCTCGGAGTCGGCGACCGATCCGACGAGGATCGCGAGCGAGACGGCCGAGCACTTCTGCCCCGCGTGACCGAACGCCGAGTACGCGACGTCCTTCGCGGCGAGGTCGAGGTCGGCGTTCGGAGTGACGATCAGCGCGTTCTTGCCGCTCGTCTCGGCGAGCAGGCGCAGACCCGGCCGGAACTCGCGGAAGAGCTCGGCCGTCTCGAAGCCGCCGGTGAGGATGACCTGATCCACCCGGGTGTCGGCGATGAGCCGCTCGCCGAGGCCCGGGTCGCTGAACTGCACGAAGCGCAGCACATCCCTCGGCACTCCGGCCTCCCAGAGCGCTTCGACCATGACGGCCGCGCTGCGCGCCGAGCGGCGGGCGGGCTTGATGATCACGGCGGAGCCCGACGCGAGCGCCGCGAGGGTGGAGCCCGCCGGGATGGCGACGGGGAAGTTCCACGGCGGGATGACGACGGTGAGCTTCGCGGGCACGAACGCCGCGCCGTCGAGGTGCTCGAGGTCGAGGGCGCGCGCCGCGTAGTAGGCGGCGAAATCGATCGCCTCCGAGACTTCGGGATCGGCCTGGTCGAACGTCTTTCCCGCCTCCGACGCCATGACCTCGATGAGGTCGCCGCGGTGCCGCTCCAGGATCATCGCGGCGCGGCGCAGGACGGCGGCGCGGCCCCTCGCCCCGAGGTCGTTCCACCCGGCGGACGACTTCACGGCACCGGCGACGAGCTCGTTGAGCTGCGCGCCGTCGCCGAGCATGCTCGCCGAAACGGTCTGCCTGCCGAGCTCGCTCGTCGACGCCCGGTCGAGGATCGCGCGCGCCCAGTCGCGGTTCACGGCGATCGAGGGGTCGCTATCGGGGCTGTTGTGGAACTCGCGCGCCACAACGTCGACCCCTCGCGTGCGGTCTTGGACGCGGTGCGGGGCAGGCACCACGTCATCCACCTCGGCGAGCGAGGCGAGGAAGCGGTCGCGCTCGCGGGCGAAGAGCTGCTCGTTCCGGCTCAGCTCGAACACCGCCGACATGAAGTTCTCCTGGCTCGCACCCTCCTCGAGCCGACGCACGAGGTAGGCGATCGCCGAGTCGAAGTCGGCTGCCGCGACGACGGGCGTGTAGAGCAGGAGCCCGCCGACATCCCGCCGCACGACCTCCGCCTGGGCCGGCGCCATCCCGAGCAGCATCTCGAACTCGACACCCGCCTCGACCCCGCGCGCCTGGGCGAGGAGCTTCGTGTAGGCGAGGTCGAAGAGGTTGTGACCCGCGACGCCGATGCGCACGTCGCCGATGCGGTCGGGGCGCAGCGCGGCGTCGAGCACGCGCTTGTAGTTGGTGTCGCTCTCCTGCTTGCTGTTCCAGGTGGCGAGCGGCCAGTCGTGCAGGTCGGCGTCGACGCGCTCCATCGGGAGGTTCGCGCCCTTCACGACGCGCACCTTGATGCCGGCTCCTCCGGCGACCCGGCGGCGGGATGCCCACTCCTGAAGCCGCAGGTAGGCGGCGAGCGCATCCGGCAGGTAGGCCTGCAGCACGATGCCCGCCTCGAGCCCGCGCAGGTGCTCCTTGTCGAGGATGGCGGTGAAGACGGCGATCGTCAGGTCGAGGTCCTTGTACTCCTCCATGTCGAGGTTCACGAACTTCGCGGGCGACGTCGACGCGGCCTGCTCGAAGAGCGGCGTGAGCGCCTCGACGATGTGTTCGACGGCCTCGTCGAACGCCCACGGGTTGTGCGGCGCGACCGTCGCCGAGACCTTGATCGACACGTAGTCGACGTCGTCGCGGGCGAGCAGGCGCGTCGTGCCCTCGAGTCGCTTGGCCGCTTCGCGCGCGCCGAGCACGGCTTCACCGAGGAGGTTGACGTTGGGCCGCATCCCCTTCCCGCGGATGCGCGTGAGGGCACGGCCGAGGCCCGGGTCCTTCGCGTCGATCACGAGGTGGGCCACCATCGCGCGCAGCACGCGGCGGGCGATCGGCACGACGATGCCGGGCACGACGAGGGCGGCGATCCCGCCGATCCGGATGGCGGCGCGCAGCGGCCAGGAGAGGAACGCGGGCGGGCGCTTCGCGAGTCGGGCGAGCGTGCGGCCGGCGACGCGGGCATCCTCGGGGCGCACGACGCCGTCGACGAACCCGACCGCGAAGTCGAGTCCGGCGGGGTCCTGGAGGAGACCGGCGAGGCGCTTCGCGGACGGATCGACGAGCAGACCCTCGGCGTCGCGGAGCCACGTGCGCACCTGCTCGATGACCGCGTCGGGCTCGACCGCCGGGAGCGTCGCGGCGGAGGTCGTGGCGGGATTCTTCGTGGGGGCGCGCGGGGTCACGCGAGCAGTATCCGGCCGGGCCTATCGTAAGTTCAAGCAACGAATACTGCGGGTCATTCGTAAGTTCTGCTGAAATGTGAGATCACCCCGTTCGAGGAGGGCTGCGCTGTGCTGGATGTCCGCCGCCTCGCCCTCCTGCGCGAACTGCACCTCCGCGGCACCATCACCGCCGTCGCCGCCGCGCTGCATCAGACCCCGTCCGCGATCTCGCAGCAACTCGCCCAACTCGAGAGGGATGCCGGCGTGCCGCTGCTGCTGCGCGCCGGGCGGAAGCTCCAGCTGACGCCGCACGCCGAGCTGCTCGTCGAGCACACCGGCGACATCCTCGAACGGCTCGAGCGCGCGGAAGCCGACCTCGCCGCCTCGCTCAGCACGGCATCCGGGACCCTGCGCGTGGCGATGTTCCAGTCGGCCGCCCTCGCCCTGCTCCCCCGCGCGCTCGACGTGCTCGCCGTCGAGCATCCCGGGCTCACCGCGATCGTCACGCAGCGCGAGCCCGAGACGGCGCTTCACGAGACCTTCGCCCGCGACTTCGACCTCGTCATCGCCGAGGAGTACCCCGGGCACGCGGCCCTCCATCTGCCCGGCCTCGACCGGCATCCGCTCACGACCGACGCCATCCGACTCGCGAGCCCGCCTGCCGGACGCCTCACCGCCCGCTCGATCGCCGAGGCCGCCGACGCTCCCTGGGTGATGGAGCCTCGGGGAGCGGCGTCGCGGCACTGGGCCGAGCAGGCCTGCCGGCGGGCCGGGTTCGAGCCGCAGGTGCGCTTCGAAACCGCCGACCTGCAGGCGCACGTACGGCTCATCCAGACCGGTCACGCGGTCGCCCTCCTGCCCGACCTCATCTGGCAGGGCGCCCCGCCCACCGTGTCGCTCGCACCCCTCGACGGCG
>NZ_JBMRCP010000016.1:0-15059 GCF_057350545.1 Pseudolysinimonas sp.
ATGCCTTGGGTGCGGCCATTACTTACGTCCTGCCTTCTTCTTGCCGGCGACGGTGCGCTTGGGTCCCTTGCGGGTGCGAGCGTTGGTCTTGGTGCGCTGACCGCGCACGGGGAGGCCACGACGGTGGCGGATGCCCTCGTACGAGCCGATCTCGACCTTGCGGCGGATGTCGGCCTGCACCTCGCGGCGCAGGTCACCCTCCACCTTGTAGGTGCCCTCGATGAAGTCGCGGAGCGCGACGAGCTGGTCGTCGCTCAGGTCCTTGACTCGGATGTCACCGGAGATCCCGGTCTCCTTGAGGGTCTGAAGCGCGCGAGTGCGGCCGACCCCGTAGATGTAGGTGAGCGCCACTTCCACGCGCTTGTCGCGCGGGATGTCGACGCCGGCAAGACGTGCCATGCGAATAACTCCTGAGAGGAATCGGAGGTCTGTGCGTCTCCGGTGCCCGGGCCTCCGACCCGGGGTGTCCCTTCGGTGGTCGAGTAGCGGCGAAGCCGCGTGTCGAGACCCGAAGATCTTGGTGACGCTTGATGTGTATTCAGTTGTGTGTTTCGAGACGCGTCGCGCTTCGCGCGGCGCTCCTCAACCTTGAACCTTCGGTCGATACCGCTTCGCGGTGTCGACCTTCGGTTCAACCCTGGCGCTGCTTGTGACGCGGGTTGCTCTTGCAGATGACCATGACGCGGCCGTTGCGGCGGATCACCTTGCAGTGGTCGCAGATCGGCTTGACGCTCGGGTTGACCTTCATGTGTTTCTCTTCTCGCTGTCATCGTTCCCCCGGCATCCGCCAGGGGTTCGTTACTTCTCAGCAGGGCGCAGCCCGGGTGGGCTTACTTGTAGCGGTAGACGATGCGGCCGCGAGTGAGGTCGTACGGGCTGAGCTCGACGACCACGCGGTCCTCCGGAAGAATCCGGATGTAGTTCTGGCGCATCTTGCCGGAGATGTGAGCGAGCACCTTGTGCCCGTTCGTGAGCTCCACCCGGAACATCGCGTTCGGGAGTGCCTCCAGCACCGAGCCCTCGAGCTCGATTACGCCGTCCTTTTTCGCCATACCTCTACTAAGTGCTTCTGTTGATCTGCGGGGATTGGTCGGTGCGATGGCAGGCCGAAGCCGCCGGAAGGCACCAAGGATCAACCATACGACATCCGGGCGTGTCGCGCCAGCCGAGCCCGCATCATGTGCTTCGCCCCGCGCGAACGCGCGCCCGTTCACGGTGACGAGTACACCGATGTGCGTCGAGCGCCCGCGATCCCGCACGTGCGCTCGACGCGAATCGATGCACTGGATGCTGCGAGGGCTACAACCCGGCGCGCACGGAGGCGACCGCGGCGACCGCGCCCTCGTAGAGCGCGTCGTCGGGAGTGAGGCCCATGACATCCCGCACGATGTCGGTGCCGTCGCGCAGCATCGCCTGCAGCTTCACGGCTTCCTCGTCGCCCGGGGCGTCGAAGCGCAGGCCCGCGGCCATCGCGCCGAGCAGCGCGGTCGCCGCTGCCCCGGCCTCCGCGATCTCGGCCGCCGGCGCGACGAAGCGCTCGTGCCGCGAGAGCTTCCGCAGCGGTTGCCGGCCGACGCGCTCGACGGAATCGTCGATCGCGGGATTCGAGAACCGCTCGAGCGTCTTCGCGCGGTACGCGGCCTGCTCGTCGATGTCGAAGTCGTGCGTCGCGACGAGGTACTCCGAGGTCTCGAGCAGCACGGCTTCGACCGCGGCCCGCACGTCGGCATCCCCCAAAGCGGCGGCGATCGAGCCGTGACCGGCGAGCCGCCCGTGATACGCGGTCGTCGCGTGTCCGGTGTTGACCGTGAAGAGCTTGCGCTCGATGTAGGGAGCGAGCGAAGGCACGAAGTGGGCGCCCGGGATGTCGGGCACCGCCGATCCGAACGCCGCCGACTCGACCGCCCACTCGCAGTACGGTTCGACGGTCACGTCGAGGGAGTCGGTCGCCTGCTCGGGCACGATGCGATCGACGGCCGTGTTGGCGAAGACGGCGCGCACGCCGATCTCGGTCTCCTGCCCGTGCTTGAGCACCTCGGAGCGCAGCAGATCGGTCGCGCCGAGCGCGTTCTCGCACGCCATGACGGCGAGCGGCCCTGCCGAGATCGGACGCGCGAGGATTCCCGCCGCGATCGCCGGCGCCACGAATCTCAGGATGTTGGGCCCGACCGCCGTCGTCACGACCGACGCCGCCGCGATCGCCGCGACGAGCCCGTCCGGGTCGGCATTCGAGTCGATCGCCCGGAACCCGGTGACGGTCATCTCCGCCCCGCCGGCCCCCGCCTCGATCACCCGGTAGGAGGATGCCGACTGCAGCATCCCGATGAGGGTCGCGTTGACGTCGGCGAACACCACCTCGTAGCCCGCTTCGTGTAGCAGCAGACCGATGAAGCCCCGGCCGATGTTGCCGGCGCCGAAGTGGACGGCGGTGGGCCTCATAGTCGTCACGCCTCGAGGTCGATGAGGTCGACGATCTCCTGCGGCGTCGAGGCCGCCGTGAGCTTCTCGACCGTGGCGTCGTCGCTGAACGCGATCGCGACGCCGGAGAGGATGCCGAGGTGCTCGTCGCCCTTGCCGGCGATGCCGACGACGAAACGCACGGGGTTGCCGTTCCAGTCGATCGGCTCGTCGTAGCGCACGAACGAGAGCGCCGACGTCAGGATGCCGTCCTTGGCTTCGTTGGTGCCGTGCGGGATCGCGAGGAAGTTGCCCATGTACGTCGACACGGTCTCCTCGCGGGCGAACATCGCGTCGGCGTAGTCCTGGGTGACGGCGCCGGTGCCGACGAGCAGGGCGCCGGCTTCGCGGATCGCGTCGTCACGCGTGCGGGCCGCGCCCGACAGGTTGATGCGCGAGGCGTCGAGAACGTCGGTCATGGGTGGGTGTCCTTCCCGGGCGATATGTGGCTGACGGAGCGGTGCGGGATGAGGGTGTGGGGCGGGACCGCTGTCACCGCCCCACACCCATCCTGCTACGCGCTTACTTCTTCGCGGCCCGGTTCTCGGCGACGGTCGCGACGACCTCGTCGTAGGCGGGGCTGTTCATGAAGTTGTCCACGGAGACGTGGACGGCGTTCGGCGAGGTGCCCTTGGCCCGGTCGGTCAGCTCACGCTGCGTGATGACCAGGTCCTCCTTGCCGTCGAGGTTCGCGATCGCCTTGTTGGTGACCGTGACCCCGGTGACACCGGCGTCCTTGAGCTTCTTGCGGAGCACCGTGGCGCCCATGGCGCTCGAGCCCATGCCCGCGTCGCACGCGAACACGATGTTCGAGATCGTCCCGGCGCCCGCGGCGGCCGCGAGCCCGGACAGCACCGAGCTGTCCTTGCCCTTGTTCGCCTGCGTCTGCGAGACAGCCGCCGAGAAGGCTGCGTCGGCGTTCTCGAGGTCGCGCTTCCGGCTCGCGCGCAGGATCACCGCCGCGATGAGGAAGGTCACGGCCGCCGAGAGCACCACCGAGAGGATGACGCCGAGATAGCTGTTCGGCTCGGTCGAGATCAGTACCGCGAAGATCGATCCCGGCGAGGCGGGCGAGCGCAGACCCGAGTCGAAGATCACGTTCGTCAGCACGCCCGTCGCGCCACCGCCGATGAGGGCGAGCAAGAGCATGGGCTTCGCGAGAGCGTACGGGAAGTACACCTCGTGGATGCCGCCCAGGAACTGGATGATGAACGCGCCCGGTGCGGTAGCGCGCGCGGCGCCGACACCGAACAGCGTGATCGCGAGCAGCAGGCCCGCGCCGGGGCCGGGGTTGGCCTCGACGAGGAACAGCAGGCTCTTGCCGGTCTCGAGCGACTGCTCAGTACCGAGCGGTGTGAACACCCCGTGGTTGATGGCGTTGTTGAGGAACAGCACCTTCGCCGGCTCGACGATGATGCTCGCGAGCGGGATGAGGCCGTTGTCGATGAGGAAGCCGACCGCTGCGCCCAGGCCGTCCGAGATCGCCTTGATGACCGGTGACAGCCAGAAGAACGCAGCGATGGCGAGGAACGCCCCGAGGATGCCGGACGAGAAGTTGTCGACGAGCATCTCGAAGCCCGCCTTGACCTTGCCCGCCCAGATCTTGTCGACCTGCTTGAGGATCCACGCCGCGAGCGGGCCGCAGATCATCGCGCCGAGGAACATGATCGTCCCGTAGTTGCCGATGATGACACCCATCGCCACGACCGCGCCGATGACGCCGCCGCGGGTGTCGTAGACGAGCTTGCCGCCCGTGTACGCGATGAGGATCGGCAGGAGGAAGGTGATCATGGGGCCGACGAGACCCTGCCACTCGACCACGCCAGCCTCATTGGTGAGCCCGCCGATCCAGAACGAGTTCTCCCACCGCCAGGCCTCGACCGGCCCGTTGAACCCGACCCAGCCGGTCGGGATGAAGAGGGCCGTGATGAGGCCCCAGGCGATGAAGGCCGCGATGTTGGGCATGATCATGCCGGAGAGGAACGTGCCGAATCTCTGCACGCCCACTCGGGCACGGCCGACGCCCGTGGGCGTCGCTGACGTCGTTGTCATGTGGTGTTTCTCCTTCTGTTGGGATGGTGCGTCATACGGGGGTACTACGCAGGGGTGAGGGCGTCGACCGCGGCACGCGCGGCGGCGGCATCCTCGGTGTCGAGAGCGGCGCGCGCGGCGGCGCGAGCGCCCTCGAGGGTCCAGCGGGCCAGCTCGTCGCGCACGTCGGCGATCGCGGGCGGGCTCATCGAGAGCGACGTGACGCCGAGCCCGACGAGCACGACGGCGAGCTTCGGGTCGCCGGCGGCCTCGCCGCAGACCCCCACGGGCTTGTCGTGCGTCGTCCCCGCGGCACCGACGCGTCCGACGAGCTCGAGCACGGCGGGGTGCCACGGATCCTGGAACGACGACACCGAGCCGAGCATGCGATCGGCCGCCATCGTGTACTGCGTGAGGTCGTTGGTGCCGATCGAGGCGAAGTCGGCGACGGCGAGGATGCGGTCGGCGAGCAGCGCCGCGGACGGCACCTCCACCATGACGCCCGCGGTCTTCAGCCCGAGCTCCTTCGCGAGCCCGGTGAAGTAGCGGGTCTCGTCGACGGTCGCGACCATCGGGGCCATCACCCACGTGTCGGCGTCGTTCTCGGCGTCGGCGGCCGCGAGCGCGGTGAGCTGGTCGCGCAGCACCTCCTCCTTCGCCCGGAGGGAGCGGATGCCGCGCAGCCCCAGGGCGGGGTTCTCCTCCTCGTCGTCGTTGAGGAAGGCGAGCGGCTTGTCGGCTCCGGCGTCGAGCGCGCGCACGACGACCTTCTTCCCGGGGAAACCGGCGAGCACGGCGGAGTACGCCTCGCGCTGCTGGTCGACCGTGGGGGCACTGTTCGCATCGAGGAACAGGAACTCGGTGCGGAACAGCCCGACGCCTTCCGCGCCCTCCGCCACGGCCTTCTCGACACCCTCGGCCGACCCGAGGTTGGCGAGGAGCGGCACGGCGGTGCCGTCGGCGAGTGCCCCGGGACCGGTGGCGTGGACCCGGGACGCGCGCTCGGCGATCCGTTTCTCGGCGGCCGCGACGGCGTCCGCCGACGGGTCGACCTCCACCGTGCCGGCCGTCGGGTCGACGATCACGGTCGCACCGTCGTCGATCGTCGCGGCATCGGCCAGCCCGACGACGGCGGGAATGCCCTTCTCACCGGCGAGGATCGCGGTGTGGGTGCTCTTGCTGCCCTCGGCGGTGACGATCGCGAGCACGCGGGAGATGTCGAGCAGCGCCGTGTCGGCAGGCGCCAGGTCGCGCGCGACGAGCACGAACGGCACGTCGCTCTGCGGCACCGACGGCGGAGCGACGCCCATGAGGCGCGCGATGGAGCGCTGCGAGAGGTCCTCGAGGTCGGAGACCCGGCCGGCCATGTACTCGCCCATGCCGCGCAGCATCTCGACGAAGACGCCGAACGCGTCGAAGACGGCGCGCTCCGCGGTATTGCCGGTGTCGATCCGGGCGTCGATGTCGGTACGCAGCGTCGGGTCGTCGACCATGAGCGCCTGCGCCTCGAGCACCTCGCCGGCCTTGCCGCCGGCCTGCGCGGCGCGCTGCCGGATGTCGTCGGCGGTCGCGGCGAGCGCGTGGGTGACGCGCTCCTTCTCGGCATCGGGGCCGAGCGTGCTCGCGGTCGTCGGCGGCTCGGGCAACGGATCGGACATCCGTCGCACGGGGCCGACCGCGAGCGTGCGGCCGACGCCGATGCCGGTGAGGGTTCTCGAGGGGGCTGTGCTCACGCGTCGTGGTCCTCGAGCAGCAGCGCCTCGAGCGCGTCGAGTGCCTCGTCGGCACCCTCGCCGTCGGCGGCCAGGATGACCTCGTCGCCGTGGTCGATGCCGAGGGAGATGACACCGAGGATGCTCGTGGCGTCGACCGAGCGCTCACCCTTCTTGATCGTCACCGGCAGACCCGCCTTCGCGGCGGTCTGGGTGAACAGGGCGGCGGGGCGGGCGTGCAGCCCGTGGCTCGACGCGACGACGACGGTGCGCTCAGACATCCGTGCTCCTTTGTGCTGATTCTTCGAGGGACTGGACGAGGGCGTCGACGGCGTCGACGGCCAGGATGCTGCCGGCCGGGGTCATCGCTTCGACGGGCAGCACGCCGACGGGTCGCGGCGCAGAACGCTCGCGGATGGCGTCGGCCGAGGCGGCGAGCTGCGGGGCGACGAGCACCGCGTCGGCGCGCGCGAGCACGTCGTCGAGCGCGTGCTCGGTCGTCACGACGAAGTCGACGCCGGGAAGCGAAGGCGCGATGCGCCGGGCGAGGAACGTTCCGGAGACGCCGGCCGCGCAGACGAGCACGATGGTCGCCATGGTCGCCTCCTCGCGATTCCGGGCCGGATTGCTTCTCGTCCACTCTCGCGAACGCCGGGCGGGTCGCTCAACTGGATTCGCTTCCGCGGGTGCGGAAGCGGGCGGCTCCGTCGCGCGGCGCGGCGATCCGTGGTTGAGTGGCCCGGAGATGGCCGACAAGTCACCGATGCTCCTCGCGTACCTGTCGCGGGCATCCGGATGGACGCCGGCGAGCGAGATCGCCGAGCACCTCGGGGTGTCGACGCGCACCGTGCGCAGCTACGTCGTCGCGGTCAAAGCCGCTGCGGCGCCGCTCGACGTCATCCTCTCCTCCCCCGACGGCTATCGCCTCAACCGCACCGCGCACGCCGAGTACGCGAGCCGAGACCGCAGCGCCGCACGTACCGGAACCCCTCGCGAGCGCATGACGTTCCTCGTGACGCGGCTCACCCATGCGGGCGCCGAACTCGACGTGCACGAGCTCGCCGACTCGCTCTTCGTGAGCGTCTCCACCCTCGAGGGCGACCTCCGCCAGGTGCGCACCCTCGCGAAGGAGGCGGGGCTCGAACTGCTGCGCGAGGGCGACCACGTACGGCTCGAGGGTCCGGATGCCGGCCACCGCCGACTCGTCAGCCGCCTGTTCTCGGAGGAGCAGGCGCACGGCCTCGTCGACCTCCGTCGTGTGCAGGATTCGTTCGGCATCGACGATCTCTCCGGCTTCAAGACCGACGTCATCGGGGTTCTCGAGCACCAGGGCTACGCCGTCAACGAGTTCGGCCTCGACCGCGTGCTGCTGCACACCGCGATCGCGGTCGAGCGCTCGCGGGGCTCCGCTCTCGCCGACGACGCCCCCGAGCCCGGCGATCCCGTCGCCGGTGCCCTCGACCGGCTCGTCGCCGACCGCTTCGGCACGCGTCTGCCCTCGGGCGAGCTGAGCGACCTCACGACGCTGCTCACGACACGCGCGGGCACACTCGTCGCCCCGCGCGCGGGCGAGCACTTCGCCGTGCTGCGGAACATCGTCGACAGGGCTCAAGAGGAGTTCCTGGTCGACCTCGACGACGACGCCTTCCTCGCGCGGCTCGGCGCGCACGTCGGCAACCTCGTCGTGCGCGCACGGGAAGGTGTCGCCAACCCGAATCCGCTCGCCCGCACGATCAAGTCGTCCTACCCGCTCACCTACGAGCTCGCGGTCTTCATCGCCTCCGAGATCCAGACCGCCTTCGACATCGTCATCGGCGACGACGAGATCGCCTACATCGCCCTGCACATCGGCTCGCACCTCGAACGACGCTCCGGTCGCGGTCGGATGCTGAGCTGCGTGCTCGTGAGCCCCGGCTACCACGACATCGCCGACCTGCTCGAGCGCCGCATCCTGCCCGCCCTCGGCGACGACGTCGCGATCGACCGGGTGCTCACGCGCACCGACGTCGACCTCACATCGCTCGACGCCGACCTCGTCATCTCGACCGTGCCGTGGGAGGTGCGGCCGGCCAACGTCGTCATCGTGCAGCCCATCCCGACCGACGCCGATCTGGATGCCGTGCGCGGTGCGATCTCGCGCATCCGCCGCCAGCGTCGGCGACGCTCGATCGCCGACGAGCTGCTGCTCTACTTCGACGACGCCCTGTTCTTCCGAGACCTCGACGCACGCGACGAAGCCGAAGTGATCCGCGTGCTCGGGGGGCGGATGCGCGAGCGCGGCATCATCGACGACGACTACCTCGACGGCGTGCTCGACCGCGAGCGCATCTCGTCGACCGCGTTCACCGAGTGGCTCGCGGTGCCGCACTCGATGCGGATGACGGCGAAACGCACGGCGATCGCGATCGCCCTGTTCGAGACTCCGATCCCCTGGGGTGAGGGCACCGTTCAGGTCGTCGCTCTCGTCGCCTTCTCGGCCGAAGGTCGCGCGTCGTTCCAGACGGTGTTCGAGCAGTTCATCGAGGTGTTCAGCGAGCGCACCGACGTGCAGCGACTCCTGAAGTCGGCCACCGACTTCCCGTCCTTCATCGACGAACTCGTCCGCTTGATCGATGAATAGCCCTCGCGGGTTGAGTGCCGCGCGCAGCGCGGTGTATCGAAACCCACCATGCGAGTTACTCGGGACGGGTTTCGATACACGCGCCTGCGGCGCGCACTCAACCCACGAAGGGAGCGCTACGCGGCGGCGGCGTCGAGACCGCGCTCGGCGAGAGCGGAGAAGATGCGGTCGCTCACGTCGTCGATCGCGCCGAGGCCGTCGACCTCGATGAGGAACCCGCGCTCGCGGAACATCTCCAGCAGAGGAGCGGTCTCGCGCTGGTAGACCTCCTGGCGGTGGCGGATCGCCTCCTCGGAGTCGTCGGAGCGCCCCTGCTCGATCGCGCGCTGCGTGAGCCGGCGCACGACCTCGTCCTCGTCCGCGACGAGGCGGATGACGGCATCCAGGGCGTGCCCGTGCGAGCCGAGCAGCTCGTCGAGGTAGGTCACCTGGTCGGGCGTGCGCGGGTAGCCGTCGAGGAGGAAGCCGCCGGCGGCGTCGGCCTCGTTGAGCCGGTCGGTGACGAGCGCGTTCGTGAGCGAGTCGGGCACGTAGTCGCCGGCATCCACGATCGCCTTGACCTGCTTGCCGAGGTCGGTCTCGTTCTTGATGTTGGCGCGGAAGATGTCGCCCGTCGAGATCGTCGGGATGGCGTAGCGCTCGGCGATGCGCGCCGCCTGCGTGCCCTTACCCGCGCCGGGCGGACCGACGATGAGCAGGCGGGTCACCGCAGGAGTCCCTCGTAGTGCCGCTGCTGCAGCTGCGAGTCGATCTGCTTCACCGTCTCGAGGCCGACGCCGACCATGATCAGGATGCTCGTGCCACCGAACGGGAAGTTCTGGTCGGCCCGCAGCGCGACGAGCGCGATGAGCGGGATGAGCGCGACGAGACCGAGGTAGAGCGAGCCCGGAAGCGTGACGCGCGTCAGCACGTAGTCGAGGTACTCGGCCGTCGGACGCCCCGCGCGGATGCCGGGGATGAAGCCGCCGTACTTCTTCATGTTGTCGGCGACCTCGACGGGGTTGAACGTGATCGCGACGTAGAAGTACGTGAACCCGACGATGAGCAGGAAGTACAGCGCCGCATAGAGCGGGCTCTGCGCCGACGTGAGGTTGTCGAGGATCCACTGCACCCACGGTGCGTTCGTTCCGTCGGTGCCGGTGTTGAACTGAGCCACGAGCGACGGCAGGTACAGCAGCGACGAGGCGAAGATGACCGGCACGACGCCCGCCATGTTGACCTTGATCGGGATGTACGTGTTGTTGCCGCCGTAGGTGCGGCGACCGACCATCCGCTTCGCGTACTGCACCGGGATGCGACGCTGCGACTGTTCGACGAAGATGACGGCCGCGATGATCAGCAGGCCGATCAGGATGACGCCGATGAGGCCCTCGATGCCGACATCCGGGTTCGAGGCGAGGCCGGCGAACGAGCTCGGGAAGGTCGAGACGATCGACGTGAAGATGAGGAGCGACATGCCGTTGCCGACGCCGCGCTCGGTGATGAGCTCGCCCATCCACATGATGAGGCCGGTACCGGCGGTCATCGTGATGATGATGAGGCCCATCGCCGCCGGTTCCTGCGTCGAGAAGATGTCGGGGCAGGTGGGGCCGAGCAGCTGCCCGTTCTGCGCGACCGTGATGAGGGTGGTCGACTGCAGCACGCCGAGCGCGATGGTGAGGTAGCGCGTGTACTGCGTGAGCTTCGCCTGACCCGACTGGCCCTCCTTGTAGAGGGTCTCGAAGTGAGGGATGACCACGCGCAGCAGCTGCACGATGATCGACGCGGTGATGTACGGCATGATGCCGAGCGCGAAGATCGACAGCTGCAGGAGGGCGCCGCCGCTGAACAGGTTGACGAGCTCGTAGAGGCCCGCCGTGTTCGAGCTGCCCACGTTCGTGAGACAGGCCTGCACCGTCTCGAACTTGACGAACGGCGCCGGGATGAAGGAACCCAGCCGGAAGATCGCGACGATCGCGAGCGTGAAGCCGATCTTCCGACGCAGGTCGGGGGTGCGGAAGATCCGTGCGACGGCACTGAACACGACGCGCCTCCCTAAGTCTCGCTGGAGTGGATGCTGGAACGAACGGGCCCGGCAGGTGCGCCGGGGTGGTGGTCCCGAGAGGACCACCACCCCATGACGCTACCTGAACTTGAGGGGGCGCTACTTGACGGAGCCGCCCGCCGCGACGATCTTCTGCTCGGCGGAGCTCGAGACCTTGTCGACGGAGACGTTCAGCTTGACGTCGATGTCGCCGGTGCCGAGCACCTTGACCTTCTCGTTCTTGCGGACGGCGCCCTTGGCGACGAGGTCGCCGATGGTGACGTCGCCACCCTTCGGGTACAGCTCCGCGAGACGGTCGAGGTTGACGACCTGGTACTCCACCCGGAACGGGTTCTTGAAGCCGCGCAGCTTGGGCGCGCGCATGATGGAGTTCAGGTTGCCGCCCTCGAGCCCGACGCGCACCTGGTAGCGCGCCTTCGAGCCCTTGGTTCCACGACCGGCGGTCTTGCCCTTGGAGCCTTCACCACGACCCACACGCGTGCGGTCCTTCTTGGCACCGGCGGCGGGGCGGAGGTGGTGAGCCTTCAGAATCTGCGGACGCGACGGGGCCGCATCCTTCTTCGCGGCCGGCTTCTTGGCGGAGGTCGACGTCTTCGCCGCGGGCTTCGCGGCAGCGGTGTCGTCCTTCGCGGAGGCGGCGGCCTTGGGGGCCGACTCCTTCGCAGCGGGCTTCGCCGCGGCATCCTTCTTCTCGGCGGCGGCCTTGGGGGCAGCAGCCTTCGCAGGAGCCTTCTTCTCGGCGGCGGACTTGTCAGCCGCAGCCTTGGGCGCCGCCTTCGCAGCCGACGCCTTGGGGGCGGCGGCCTTCTCGGCGGGGGCCTTCGCAGCGGCCTTCTTCGGAGTGGTCTCTTCGGCCATTAGTCAATCTCCTCGACCTTCACGAGGTGCGCGACCGTCTTGACGTAGCCGCGGTTCTGCTTGTCGTCCGGGCGCACGACGACGTCGCCGATGCGCTTCAGTCCGAGGCTGCGCAGCGTGTCGCGCTGGTTCTGCTTCTCGGAGATCTTGGACTTGATCTGGGTCACCTTCAGGCGAGCAGCCATCATGCACCTGCCTTTGCGGCCTCGAGGGCCTCGGCCTCGGCGCGCACGAGGCGCTCCGGGGCGACGTCTTCGAACGCGAGCCCACGACGAGCGGCGACCGCGCGCGGCTCTTCGAGCTGCTTGAGCGCCGCGACCGTCGCGTGCACGATGTTGATCGTGTTCGACGAGCCGAGCGACTTGCTCAGCACGTCGTGGATGCCGGCGCACTCGAGCACGGCACGCACCGGACCACCGGCGATGACACCGGTACCGGCGGCGGCCGGACGGAGGAGCACGACACCGGCCGCGGCCTCGCCCTGCACGGGGTGCGGGATCGTCTTCTGCGAGCGCGGGACGCGGAAGAAGTTCTTCTTCGCCTCCTCGACGCCCTTGCTGATCGCGAGCGGCACCTCACGGGCCTTGCCGTAGCCGACGCCGACCATGCCGTTGCCGTCGCCCACGACGACGAGCGCCGTGAAGCTGGAGCGACGGCCGCCCTTGACGACCTTCGACACGCGGTTGATCGTGACGACGCGCTCGAGGAACTGGCTGTCGCCGCGGTCCCGCGAGTTGCGGTCGTTGCCACGGCCCTGGCCGCGGTCGTTCCGCTGACCACGACGACCGTCGCGCTCGTTGGTCGACGGCGCGGTGCCGGCGGCGGTCTCGACGACCTGGCCCTCGTTGACGACCTCGTCGGTCGCGGCGGGAGCGGTGTTCTCGGTGTTGATCACGTCACTCACAGGTTGAGCCCTCCTTCACGGGCACCCTCGGCGATCGCGGCGACACGACCGGCGAAGCGGTTTCCACCGCGGTCGAACACGACGGCGTCCACCCCGGCCTTCTTGGCGCGCTCGGCGAGCAGCTCGCCGACCTTCTTCGCCTTGGCGGTCTTGTCACCGTCGAACGCGCGCAGGTCGGCCTCGAGGGTCGAGGCCGAGGCCAGCGTGTGGCCCTTGCTGTCGTCGACGATCTGCACGAAGACGTGGCGCGCCGAGCGGTTCACGACGAGGCGCGGACGCTCGGCCGAGCCGACGATGCGCTTGCGGAGCCGGGTGTGCCGACGCGCACGCTGCGCGGACTTGCTCACGGTAGCCATTACTTCCCACTCTTTCCGGCCTTGCGGCGAACGACCTCGCCTGCGTAGCGCACACCCTTGCCCTTGTAGGGCTCGGGCTTGCGCAGCTTGCGGATGTTCGCGGCGACCTCGCCCACGGCCTGTTTCGAGATGCCGCGGACGGTCAGCTTGGTGTTGCCCTCGACCTCGAACGAGATGCCGGCGGGCGGGTCGACGGTGATCGGGTGCGAGTAGCCGAGGGCGAACTCGATCGAGCTGCCCTTGGCCTGCACGCGGTAACCGGTGCCGACGACCTCGAGGCCCTTTGAGTAGCCCTCGGTGACGCCGATGATGTTGTTCGAGATGAGCGTGCGCGTCAGGCCGTGCAGCGAGCGCGAGGCGCGCTCGTCGTCGGGACGGGTGACGAGCACCTGGCCGTCCTCGAGGGCGACCTCGATGGGAGCGGCGACGGTGAGGCTGAGCTCGCCCTTGGGGCCCTTCACCGACACGTTGCGGCCGTCGATGTCGACGGTCACCCCGGCGGGAACGGCGATGGGCATGCGTCCGATTCGCGACATGTCAGATCACCACACGTAGGCGAGGACTTCCCCACCCACGCCCTTCTTGGTGGCCTCGCGGTCGGTGAGGAGCCCCGAGGAGGTGGACAGGATGGCGACGCCGAGTCCGCCGAGCACGTGCGGGATCTCGGTCGACTTCGCGTACACGCGGAGGCCGGGCTTCGAGACGCGCTTGATGCCGGCGATCGAACGCTCGCGGTTCGGCCCGTACTTCAGGTCGATCGTGAGCGTCGAGCCGACGCGCGCGGCCTCGACCTTCCACGCGGAGATGTAGCCCTCCTTCTGGAGGATCTCGGCGATGTGGGTCTTGAGCTTGCTGCTGGGCAGCGAGACCTGGTCGTGGTACGCACGGTTGGCGTTCCGCAGACGGGTCAGCATGTCGGCCACAGGGTCCGTCATGGTCATGGTGGTGGTTCCTTATCTCAATCGGTTTCGGCCCCGGTACACCGGGGTTCGACCTTGCTTGATGGGTGCAGCGGTTACTGCGGGGTGTCGGCCGAGCGGAACGGGAAGCCGAGCTGGCGCAGCAGGGCGCGTCCCTCGTCGTCGTTCTTCGCGGTCGTCACCACGGTGATGTCGAAGCCGCGGACGCGGTCGATCTTGTCCTGGTCGATCTCGTGGAAGATCGACTGCTCCTGCACGCCGAACGTGTAGTTGCCGTTGCCGTCGAACTGCTTCGGGCTCAGACCGCGGAAGTCGCGGATGCGCGGGAGGGCGAGCGAGAGCAGACGGTCGAGGAACTCCCAGGCGCGGTCGCCACGGAGCGTGACGTGGGCGCCGATCGGCATGCCCTCGCGCAGCTTGAACTGCGCGATGGACTTGCGGGCGTTCGTGACCTGCGGCTTCTGGCCGGTGATCGCGATGAGGTCCTTGATGGCCCCCTCGATCACCTTCGAGTCGCGCGCGGCCTCGCCGACACCCGTGTTCACGACGATCTTCACGAGACCGGGCACCTGCATGGGGTTCGTGTAGCCGAACTCCTCGGTGAGCGCCTTCTTGATCTCGTCGCGGTACTTCTGCTTGAGGCGCGGCTGGATCTTGCCAGTCGGCGCGGCAGTTGCGGTCGCCATTACAGCTTCTCTCCGGACTTCTTCGCGTAGCGCACGCGAACGCTCTTCTTCACGCCGTTCTTCTCGACGGTCTCGACGCGGTGGCCGACCCGGGTCGGCTTCTTCGTCTTGGGGTCGACGACCTGGACGTTCGACACGTGGATCGGGGCCTCGACGGTCTCGATGCCACCGGTCTTGGTGCCGCGCTGGGTCTGGCCGACCTTCACGTGCTTCTGGACGTAGTTGACGCCCTCGACGATGACCTTGTCCTTCTCGGCCAGCACCTCGAGGACCTTGCCCTGCTTGCCGCGGTCTCCGCCGCGGGCCTGGGACGGTCCCGAGATGACCTGGACGAGGTCACCCTTCTTGATGTTCGCCATGGGTTACAGCACCTCCGGTGCCAGCGAGATGATCTTCATGAACTTCTTGTCGCGCAGCTCGCGCCCGACCGGCCCGAAGATGCGGGTGCCGCGGGGGTCGCCGTCGTTCTTG
>NZ_JBMRCP010000094.1:0-17607 GCF_057350545.1 Pseudolysinimonas sp.
CCTGAACGACTTGTATCGCCGCGTCATCAACCGTAACAACCGGCTGAAGCGCCTGATGGAATTGCGCGCACCGGAAATCATTACGCGCAACGAAAAGCGCATGCTGCAGGAGGCCGTCGACGCGCTGTTCGACAACGGCCGCCGCGGCCGCCCGGTCACCGGAACCGGTAACCGTGCGCTCAAGTCGCTCTCCGACATGCTCAAGGGCAAGCAGGGTCGGTTCCGCCAGAACCTGCTCGGAAAGCGCGTCGACTACTCGGGCCGTTCGGTCATCATCGTCGGACCGCAGCTCAAGCTGCACCAGTGCGGTCTGCCGAAGCAGATGGCGCTCGAGCTGTTCAAGCCGTTCGTCATCAAGCGCCTCATCGACCTGTCGCACGCCCAGAACATCAAGTCGGCGAAGCGCATGGTCGAGCGGTCGCGCCCGCAGGTGTGGGATGTCCTCGAGGAGATCATCCGCGAGCGCCCCGTGCTGCTCAACCGCGCGCCCACGCTGCACCGTCTCGGCATCCAGGCCTTCGAGCCGCAGCTCGTGGAGGGCAAGGCGATCCAGCTGCACCCGCTCGTCTGCGCCGCGTTCAACGCGGACTTCGACGGCGACCAGATGGCCGTCCACCTGCCGCTGAGCGTGGAGGCGCAGGCCGAGGCCCGCATCCTCATGCTCGCGAGCAACAACATCCTGAAGCCGTCGGATGGCCGCCCGGTGACCCTGCCCTCGCAGGACATGATCATCGGTCTGCACCACCTGACGACGGTCAAGGAGGGTGCCGCGGGTGAGGGTCGTGCGTTCTCGTCGGTCGCCGAGGCGATCCTCGCGTTCGACCAGAAGTCGCTCGACCTCAACGCCCAGGTGCGCATCCGCCTCGAGGGCGTGTACTTCGCTGAGGACGAGGCTCCCGAGGGTCACGTGCAGGGCTCGACCGCGCTCGTCACCACGACGCTCGGCCGCGCGCTGTTCAACGAGACGCTTCCGGTGGACTACCCCTACGTGGAGGCCGTCGCCGACAAGGGCCGCATCTCGTCGATCGTCAACGACCTCGCCGAGCGCTACCCCAAGGTGGAGGTCGCGGCGGCGCTCGACCGGATCAAGGACGCGGGATTCCACTGGGCGACCCGCTCGGGTGTGACCGTCGCGCTCAGCGACATCATCACCCCGGCCGACAAGCCGCAGATCATCGGCGAGTACGAGAAGCTCGCTCAGGACGTGCAGTCGAAGTACGACAACGGTTTGTACGACGACGCGACGCGCCGCACGGAGCTCGTGAAGATCTGGACCGAGGCCACCGACAAGGTCGCCAAGTCGATGCAGGCGTCGTACACGGCCGGCAACAACATCTTCCGGATGGTGTCGTCGGGTGCCCGTGGTAACTGGCTCCAGGTGCGCAACATCTCGGGTATCCGCGGCCTCGTCGCGAACCCGAAGGGTGAGACCATCCCGCGCCCGATCATCTCCTCGTACCGCGAGGGGTTGTCGGTGGCGGAGTACTTCATCGCCACGCACGGTGCTCGTAAGGGCCTCGCCGACACCGCTCTGCGGACCGCGGACTCGGGCTACCTGACGCGTCGACTCGTCGACGTCGCGCAGGATGTCATCATCCGCGAGGACGACTGCGGCACCACCCGCGGCCTCGAGCTGCCGATCGCCTCCGTGATCGACGGCGAGCTCATGCGCGACCCGAACGTCGAGAACGCGGTCTACGCGCGCTCGCTCGCCGAGGACGCCGTGGATGCCAAGGGCAAGGTCGTCGCGGCGGCCGGCTCGGATGTCGGCGACGTGCTGATCGAGAAGCTCATCGGTGCCGGTGTCGAGACCATCAAGGTGCGCTCGGTGCTGACCTGCGAGAGCGCCGTCGGCGTGTGCGCGGCCTGCTACGGCCGTTCGCTCGCGACGGGCAAGCTCGTCGACATCGGCGAGGCGGTCGGCATCATCGCCGCCCAGTCGATCGGCGAGCCCGGCACGCAGCTCACGATGCGTACCTTCCACCAGGGTGGATCCGCCGGTGCGGACGACATCACCCAGGGTCTGCCGCGCGTCACCGAGCTGTTCGAGGCCCGCACCCCGAAGGGCGCCTCGCCCATCGCGGAGGCGGCCGGTCGCATCCAGATCGAGGACACCGAGAAGCAGCGCCGCGTCATCCTCACGCCCGACAACGGCGACGAGGTGAAGTCCTACCCGGTCCTCAAGCGCGCGACCCTGCTCGTCAAGGACGGCGACCACGTCGAACTCGGCGCGCAGTTCGTCGCCGGCAACCTCGACCCGAAGGAGGTGCTTCGCGTGCAGGGCGTCCGCGCCGTGCAGAAGCACCTCGTCGACGGGGTGCAGGGCGTCTACCGCTCGCAGGGTGTGCCGATCCACGACAAGCACATCGAGGTCATCGTCCGTCAGATGCTGCGCAAGGTCACCGTCGTCGAGCACGCCGACACCGACCTGCTGCCGGGTGAGCTCGTCGACCGCGCGCGGTACAACGAGATCAACCGCGCCGCGCTGCTCGACGGCAAGAAGACGGCCTCGGGCCGCGAGGAGGTCATGGGCATCACCAAGGCCTCGCTCGCGACGGAATCGTGGCTGTCGGCCGCGTCCTTCCAGGAGACGACCCGCGTGCTCACGCAGGCCGCCATGGAGGGCAAGTCCGACCCGCTCATGGGGCTCAAGGAGAACGTCATCATCGGCCAGCTCATCCCGGCCGGTACGGGTCTCTCCAAGTACCGCAACGTGTCGGTCGAGGCCACTGAGGAGGCGAAGGCGGAGCGCTACCCGAACCGCATCTTCACCGACGACTCGGTGTTCTCCGAGGGCGATCTGTCGTTCGTCGACTTCGATTCGTTCTCGTCCGACGACTTCTCGCCGGGCACCTACAACTGACTCGGTGAGGGCGCCGATGGCGCCCTCACCGAGGCAGGTTGAGTGCCGCCCCTTCGGGCGGTGTATCGAAACCTCGTAGCGCCGCACGAAGGCCCTCTCCCTCCGGGAGGGGGCCTTCGTCGTCCCGGCCGACGTCCGGATGCTGCGGCTACGCTGTCTCGATGAGCATCCCGTCGCCCGTTCCCGGGATGCCCGCGCCGCGGCCTGCCGACGGAGGCCCGCCCACCCCTCGCGAGACCGCGCAGATCGTGCCGCCGCCGGGCCTCTTCGCACCGGTACCGTCGGCGGACCCGCCGTCGCCCGCCGACGACCTCGATCGCACGATCGTGGTCGCACCACGTCGGCAGCTGGCCTGGATGCTCGTCGTCGACGGCGGGCCCACGTTTCCGCTCACGGCGTCCCGCGTCGTTCTCGGACGCCGACCCGCGGCGCGGGGCGACGCGGCCCAGCAGCTCGCCATTCCGGATGCCACGCGCACCCTCTCGAAGGTGCACGCCCGGCTCGACCTCGTCGACGGTGTGTGGACAGTGACCGATCTCGACGCGACGAACGGGGTCATCGTCGTCGCGGCCGACGGCTCCGAGCTGCTGCTCGACCCGGGGGCGACCGCGCCGGTGGTCGAGCGGCTCCGGCTCGGCCGGGTCGGGATGCGACTCGTCGCCACCGAAGACGTCGCGCCGTGAGCGACGTCACGGGAGACGTGCGGCTCGACGTCGCAGCGGCGACGCACCCGGGCCTGCGGCGGGAGGCGAACGAAGACTCCTACCTCGCGCAGTCGCCGGTGTTCCTCGTCGCCGACGGGATGGGCGGGTACGAAGCCGGCGACCGCGCGAGCGCCGCGGTCGTGGACGCGTTCCGCGACGTGTTCGCCGACCGCGATGCCGCAGAGCTCGAGCTCGTGCGCGACGCGCTCCTCGCGGCCGACGAGCGGGTCGCGGTCGTCGCCGCCGACACGACGCGCGGAGCGGGGAGCACCGTCGCGGGCCTCGCGCTCGTGCGGCACGACGGCGAGCCCTACTGGCTCGTCTTCAACGTCGGAGACTCCCGCGTCTACCGGCTCCTCGGCGGCGAGCTCGCGCAGCTCACGATCGACCACTCGCTGGGGCAGGCCCTCGTCGACCGCGGCGAACTGCGCCCCGAGGACCTCGCGACCTTCCCCGGACGCAACGTCATCACGCGTGCGATCGGTGCCTCCGACAGCATGGCCGACAGCTGGCTCGTGCCGATCGTGACGGGGGAGCGGCTGCTCGTGTGCTCCGACGGGCTGCACTCGGAGGTCGACGACGCGACGATCCGCGACGTGCTCGCATCCGAGTCCACGCCGGACGCCGCGGCCGGCGAACTCGTGGCCCGCGCGAACCGCAACGGGGGCCGCGACAACATCACGCTCGTGGTGCTCGACGTCGTCTCCGGCGGCACCGAGCTCGAGGACACCCTGCCGGTCTGAGTGTCCCGCACCCGTGTGCGCCCGGCTCGCTAGGCTGAGCGCGAACCCGGCGACGAGAGGATTCCCGCATGGCGCAGGCGAAGGACGAGACCCCGCAGTCGGAGCCCGACGAGGAGATCGTGGTCGAGGCCGACGAGATCGTCGTCGAGGAGGCTCCGACATCGGAGTCGCCGACCGCCACCGCGACTCTCACCGACGAGCGCGCCGAGTCGCCGCTCGCCGGCAGCGAGCGCGTCGTCTACGTCACCGCGCCTGCGCCGCCGCGCGCCCGCAGCAACCGTCTCGTCGGCGGGCTCCTCGCCCTTGTCGGCACCGTCGTCTTCGCCGTGCTCTACGGTCTCGCCGCGGCGGGCATGATCGCCGTCCGCGGGTCCGGCGGTCGCACGATCGCCGAGTTCCTCACCGATGCGATCTTCTGGATCCCGGTGCTCTTCTTCACGATCGGCTTCGTCGCGCTCGTGCTGCTCGTCAACCGGGCCGCGTGGTGGGCGCACGTGCTCGGCAGCCTGCTGGTCGCGCTCGTGACCTACCTCGGCTCGGTCGGAATGCTGCTGCTCGTGACCGGCATCGTCGGGGCGAGCCCCGGGTTCGCCGCGACCGCGACCAACCCGTACGTCATCGCCGCGGCGATCGTCGCGCGCGAGGTCGCGATCTGGGTGGGTCTGCTGATTGCGCGCCGCGGGCAGCGTCTCACGGCGCACAACCGCGCCGAGCGCGAGGCCTTCGACGCCGAGCAGGCCGGGAAGGCATCCGATGGAGCGCCCTCCGCTCAGGGGTAGCCTGCTCGTCGCGCTGTTCGTCGCGATCACCTGGGGCGCCTGCACCTTCGCGGTCGCCGGGCTCCTGGCCGTGCTGCTCGACCGCGATCCGATCAGCACGCCCGCGCCGATCTGGGCGGGCCTCGTCGGGATCGCGTTCGCCGGCATCGTGGTCTGGCTCGCGGTCGGCCTCGGGATACGGGCGGCGAGCGCGTGGCCGGCGACGCTCGCCGCGGTCGCCGGCGTCTATCTGGTCGCGCTGGCGGCCGCCCTGCTCGGCTCCTTCGCCCTGTTCGCCGAGCAGGCGACGAGTCCGTTCGTGATCGCGGGGGCGCTGCTCGCGGGTCTCGCGGTCGCGCTGACGCGCCTCGTGGTGCGCCGACCCCCCAACGCGGGACTGTTCCGGCGCGACGGTCGCTCGTAGCCTCGAACACACGGGGGGAGCTTCAGCCTCTCCTCCGCGCTCATCCGCTTCGGGGGGAACGGGAGAGCGCCGGGCCTCATGGGAGGTGAGATGTCCTCCCTCTCCGAGATCCTCATCATTCGCGGCCTCATGCCGATCACGAGCCTCGACGTGCACCACGCCGACCCGGCGACCGACGAGGCGCTCGTGCGCGAACTCGTCGATGACGGCGTCGTGACCGAGAGCCAGGTGGCTTCCGCTCGTGCCGCGCAGTTGGGGCTGCCGTTCGTCGATCTCACCGAGTACCCCGTGGACCGCTCGGTCGTCGCGATGGTGCCCGTGCAGCTGCTCCGCCGCCATGACGTGCTGCCGATCGGCCGCGACGGGGATCGGCTGATGCTCGCGATGGCCGACCCGCGTGACGTCGTCGCGCTCGACGATGTCCGTGCCGCCGTGAGGCTCCAGGTGCGACCCGTCGTCGCGGAACGCTCCGACCTGCTCGCGGCGATCACACGCTTCGTGCGTTCCGACGGCGAGCTGAGCGAACTCACGAGCGCGATCGTCGAAGAGTCCGGGTCGGATCTGGTGCCGGTGCAGGCCGAGCCGAGCGAAGACGACGCGCCCATCGTCAGGTTCGTCAACCTCATCATCAGCCAGGCGATCGCCGACCACGCCTCCGACATCCACATCGAGCCGGCCGAGCGCGACATGAGCGTGCGCTATCGCATCGACGGTGTGCTGCACGAGATGCAGCGCGCTCCCAAGAACATCCAGAACGGCGTCATCTCGCGCTTGAAGATCATGGCCGACATCGACATCGCCGAACGACGCAAGCCGCAGGACGGTCGCATGAGCGTCGTCCACGGCGGCAAGCAGATCGACCTCCGCGTCGCGACCCTGCCGACGGTGTTCGGTGAGAAGGTCGTCATGCGAATCCTCGACAACTCCATGACAGGGCTCGGGATGGAGCAGCTGCGGCTGCTCGAGCGCAATGCCGCCGTCTACAAGGCCTCGTACTCGAAGCCCTACGGGATGATCCTCGTCACCGGCCCGACCGGGTCGGGCAAGTCGACGACCCTGTACACGACGCTGCACGAGGTCGCGCGTCCCGAGATCAACGTCATCACCGTCGAGGACCCGGTCGAGTACCGCATCGCCGGCATCAACCAGGTGCAGGTCAACCCCAAGGCCGGGCTGACGTTCGCGAGCGCGCTCCGTAGCATCCTGCGGTCCGATCCGGATGTCGTCCTCCTCGGTGAGATCCGCGACCACGAGACGGCGCAGATCGCCATCGAGGCCTCGCTGACGGGCCACCTCGTGCTCTCGACCCTGCACACGAACGACGCGCCGAGCGCCGTGACCCGACTCATCGAGATGGATATCGAGCCGTTCCTGGTCGGGTCCGCGCTCGACTGCGTCGTCGCGCAGCGTCTTGCACGCCGCCTCTGCGACCGTTGCAAAGAGGCGTACCAGCCGACGTTCGAGGAGCTGAGCGCGTTGCGGTTCGCCGAGCCGGGCGATCCTCAGCCGGTGCTCCACCGTCCGATCGGGTGCACCTCGTGTTCGAACACGGGCTACCGCGGACGCCTTGCGATCCACGAGGTGATGCCGGTGACCGAGGAGATCGAGCGGCTCGCCGTCGCGCGCGCCTCGAGCGCCGAGATCTCGCGGCTCGCGGTGTCCCAAGGGATGTCGACGCTCCGCCAGGACGGCTGGGCCAAAGCCGTGCTCGGCCTCACCTCGATCGACGAGATCCTCCGTGTCGTCGCGTGACCCGCGGGACGGCGTTGTTCGCGAAGGGAAGGGGAATCTGACGTGAACAAGCCCATCTACGAGATCCCGGTCACTGACCCGGCGAATCCGCCGCTCGGAACTCCGGGCGGCCCGGGCGCGATGCCCCCGCCCCCCAGCGCCCTCCAGCCGCCGGGGCCGGCCGTCGTCGACTACTCGCAATTGCCGCCCCCCGCGGTCGCGCCCGTCGACGCCGTGCCGGCCCCGGCTCCCCCCATCCCGGGATACACACCGGCCCCGCCGATGCAGATCCCGGACTTCACGGTGCTGCAGGCGGCGCCTGCGCCGGTCCCGGGTTCGATTCCCGGGTACACGCCGGCGCCCGCGTCGGCACTGCCGATGCCGGAGTTCACCGAGCTGCCGAGCATGGCCGACCGGATGGAGAATGCGAAGCCGTCGAAGCCGCGGTTCGTCGCCGACGACTTCACGATCGCCGCCCGCGCCCGGGTCGACTCCGAGCTGCTCGCCGCGCTCGAAACCGTTGTCGATCAGGGGGCCTCGGACCTTCACATCTCGATCGGGGCGCCGCCCATGATCCGCATCGACGGGTCCCTTCAGCCAGTCGCCGGGCTCGAGGTGTGGGACCGCGAACGCGTCGCTGCCGCCCTGTACAGCCTTCTTACGGACGAGCAGCAAGCGCAGTTCGACGACGTGCTCGAACTCGACTTCGCGTTCACGCTGTCGGAGCAGTCGCGCTTCCGCGTCAACTTCTACCTGCAGCGCGGGGCGATCGGCGGGGCCTTCCGGCTCATCCCCACCGAGATCAAGCCGCTCGCCTCCCTTGGCATCCCCGAGATCGTGGGCGAGTTCGCCAAGATGGCGCGTGGCCTCGTGCTCGTCACGGGTCCGACCGGCTCGGGGAAGTCGACGACGCTCGCGGCGCTCATCGACCTCGTCAACACGACGCGCGCCGACCACATCGTCACGGTCGAGGACCCGATCGAGTTCATCCACCCGAACAAGAAGTCGCTCGTGAACCAGCGCGAGGTCGGTGCCGACACGCTGAGCTTCGGGAACGCGCTCAAGCACGTGCTGCGTCAGGACCCCGACGTCATCCTGATCGGCGAGCTCCGCGATCTCGAGACCATCTCGGTCGCGCTGACGGCCGCCGAGACCGGTCACCTCGTCTTCGCGACGCTGCACACGCAGGACGCCGGCCAGACGATCGATCGCGTGATCGACGTGTTCCCGCCGCACCAGCAGGGCCAGGTGCGTACACAGCTCGCCGCGACGCTGCAGGGCGTGATCTGCCAGACGCTCGTGAAGAAGGCCTCCGGCTCGGGCCGCGCCGTCGCGACCGAGGTGCTCATCACGACGCCCGCCATCGCGAACCTCGTGCGCGAGGGCAAGACCTACCAGATCCGCTCGGCTCTCCAGGCCGGCAAGGCCCAGGGGATGCACACGATGGACCAGCACCTCGCCGAACTCGTCAACACGGGCGAGGTCGCCTTCGGCGCCGCGATCGAGAAGGTGCACGACGCGGTCGACTTCCAGCGCCTCGTGCACCGCACGGGCGAGACCACGAACGCCGGATGGTGACGCCATGACGCTGCTCCAGAACTACGCCTACAAGGGTCGCGACGCGAGCGGCAAGGTCGTCTCGGGCAAGCTCGAGGCGGCGAGCGAGGGTGCCGCGCTCGCTCGGCTGCGCACCCTGGCGATCTCGCCGATCGAGGTGCGTCAAGCGACCGCGGGCACCGGACTGCAGATGGAGATCAGCCTCGGTGGACTCTCCAAGGGCGTGAAGCTCAAGGACCTCGCGGTCATGTCGCGGCAGATGGCGACGATGGTGAGCTCGGGACTGTCGCTGCTGCGCGCGCTCACGATCCTCGCCGAGCAGACGCAGAACAAGAAGCTCCAGGAGTCGCTCACGCTCGTGCGCAGTCAGGTCGAGAGCGGCTCGTCGCTCTCGGAGGCGCTTCTGCGGCAGCCGACCGTGTACCCGCCCCTCATGATCCACCTCATCCGCGCGGGTGAGACGGGCGGTTTCCTCGATGGAGCCCTCGAGTCGGTCGCGATGACGTTCGAGAAGGACGTGAAGCTCCGCTCCACGATTAAGTCTGCGATGACCTACCCGATCGTCGTGCTCGCGATGGCGCTCATCGGCATGTTCGCGATGCTCACCTTCATCGTGCCCGTCTTCCGTGACATGTTCGCGGGTCTCGGCGGCGAACTCCCCATCCCGACGCAGATCCTCGTGGTGATCTCTCAGAACATGGTGTGGATCGTGCCGCTGCTGATCGTGGGCATCATCGCGTTCGCAGTGTGGTGGCGCGCCAACAAACACAAGGACGCGGTGCGGAGCGTCGTCGACAAGGCGAAGCTCCGACTGCCGGTGTTCGGCGATCTGTTCCGCAAGATCGCGATCGCGCGATTCTCGCGGAACTTCGCCACCATGACGAAGTCGGGCGTGCCGATTTTGCAGTCGCTCGCGATCGTCGGGGAGACGTCGGGCAACTGGGTCGTCGAGGAGGCCATGCACAAGGTGCAGGACTCCGTGCGTTCCGGCCGGTCGATCTCGGCGCCACTCATGGAGGAACCCGTGTTTCCGGCGATGGTGTCGCAGATGGTCGCCGTCGGCGAAGACGCGGGATCGCTCGAGACGATGCTCGGCAAGATCGCCGATTTCTACGACGACGAGGTACTCACGACGACCGAGCAGCTCACATCGCTCATCGAGCCGCTCCTCATCGCCTTCATCGGCGTCGTCATCGGCGGCATGATCGTCGCGCTCTATCTGCCGATGTTCTCGATCTTCGAGCAGATCCAGTGAGCCCCGAACTGGGGTAACGGAAATGCTCACGTCCCCCCCTTTGCGGGATTACGCCGCGACGGGGAACAACTGAATATTGCACCGGGGGGTCATTCATTGGGGGGCCACCCGTCCACACTCACTCGAATTGGATGGGAAGAGAAACATGATTGCTGTACTGAACAAGTCGCTGATCGCCAAGCGCGACGCGCTCAAGAACGAGGACAAGGGCTTCACGCTCATCGAGCTCCTCGTCGTCGTCCTCATCATCGGCGTCCTCGCCGCGATCGCGGTTCCCGTGTACCTGGGCATCCAGGGCAACGCCAAGGACAGCGCCGCGCTCGCCGACCTCGCGAACGTCAAGACCGCGATCGTCGCGCACAACACGCAGAACGATGGCGCCTACCCGGCGACGATCTCGGCGCTCACCACGGTGACACTCGACAGCACCAAGTGGGGCACCGTCCCGAACTGGGACGGTGGCACGCAGCCGGCCTCGAGCGCCACCTCGTGGTGCGTCGAGGGTCAGATCGCGGGCGACACCACGAACTGGTACATCGTCACCGACGACGCCTCGCCGACCAAGAACACCACCGGCTGCTAAGCAGTCCCGAGTCTTGGCGGGGCGCCGCGAGAGCGGCGCCCCCCCTTCCCGGTTCACCGCATCGACTCGAGAGGGGGGCTCGATCGACATGACAACTCAGCGTTTCACGATCGTCCGCCGTCTCGCGCGCGACGATGAAGGTCTCGGGCTCGTCGAGGTCGTCACCGCGATGTTCGTCCTCACGGTGCTCGCGCTCTCGCTCCTGCCGCTCCTCATCACGGGGATGAAGGCCTCCGTCGCGAACGCGACGACCGCCGCGGCGACCCAGTTCGCGAACGACCGCGTGAACGTCGCGCACGCCGCCGGTCGCACGAGCGCGACGCCGTGCGCCGACATCCAGAACCTCGCCGCGACCCCGATCACGATGATCGACGGTCGCGGCGTCGAGCTCATCGCCACGACGACCGTCGGCGCCTGTCCGGTCGGCGTCGGGACGATCACCGTCTCCGCGACCGTCACGCGCGCCGACACAGGCGCCGTCGTGGCCCGCGCGTCGACCGCCGTGCTGGTGGACCCGTGATCCGCCGGCTGCGCGCGCGTCTCGCCGACGACTCCGGGATCACGCTCGCCGAGGTCCTCGTCGTCGCGCTGCTCGGCGTGCTCGTCCTCGGCGTCGTCGGAGGCGTGTACATCAGCACGCTCGGCATCCAGCAACTCGTCGGCTCGCTCACCAACTCGACCTCCGGCGGTCAGGCCGTCGCGACCTCGGTCGACCACGCGGTGCGCAACGGCAGCGAGTTCGAGATCACGACGCTGCCCTCGGGTGATCAGCTCGTACGGATCCGCACCCTCGACGGCTCGGCGGGTGCTGTCTGGCACTGCACCGCCTACTACTTCTCGATCTCCGAGGCGACCATCCGCATGGACCGCCGGCCGGACGACACCGTCATCCCGGCCCCGTCCGCGGCGACGCTCGCGACCTGGTCGCTGCTCGCCGAGAGCGTCGAGCCCAGCGAGAGCGGGACGGTCTTCGGCGTCGACCCGAACGCGACGACCGTGCTCGCAGTCGACTTCACCACGGTCGACGACGACGACGCCGGCGTCGCGCGCATCAAGTTCTCGACCCCGCTCATGCCCGAAGCCGAACCGGAGGAAACGTGTTTCTGAGTCGCATCGCTCGTCTCGCCCACGCCGCCCGGAACGCCGGTCGCGACGAGAGCGGCGTGGCCCTCGCCGCGGTCATTGCCTTCATGGCCGCGGGTGTGCTGCTCTCCGCCGTTGTCGCCTCCACGGTCGTGACCGGGCAGCAGGTGAGTCAGTCGACGCGCGCGGGCGTGCAGTCGCAGGCCGCAGCGGAGGCCGGGATCGCCGTGGCGCGCGCGTCGCTCTTGCGGGGGCAGTGCGCGAACCCCGCAACGTACGTGAGCGCCGGCCAAGCGGACGATGTGGAGACCGTGGGCGTCGACGAGACGCTCCCCGCGTATTCGGCGCAGATCCAATACTCGCTCAACCAGGGCGCCACGTGGGTGGATGGCTGCCCGCCGAGCGTGCAGCAGCCCGCGCGCATCCTGTCGACCGGCTACGCCATCACGCCCGGCATGACGACGAACGACAGCGGCGACGAGACGACGATCGAGGCGCGCCTCGAGACTGTGCAGAACGCGGGAACGCTCAACCCGTCGGGTCCCGCGGTCTACTCCTACAACACGTCGGGCTTCGGCGGCAGCGGGAAGCTCATCTCGACCGGCGGGTACGACGCGTCGATCCTCATCCGGAGCGGGAACGTCACGTGCGACGGGGCCGCGAACGGCGCGGCCGACCTCGTCGTCAAGTCGGGGAACTTCAGCGGGAGCGGCAGCTGCGTGGTCACCGGCAACGTCTGGGTGAACGGCACCGCAGAGCTCAGCGGAGGCGGCCAGATCGGCGGCTCCCTCACGGCCAACTCCGTGGTGTCGAGCGGCAACATCGGTGGGAACGTCTGGGCCGACACGACCGCGCGGTTCACGTGGAGCGGCAGGGTCACCGGCTGGGTGAGTGCGGGCAGTCTCGACGTCGCCGGCGGGATCCTCAGCCAGAACGCCTGGTCGCGCACCGGCACGACGACCCTCTCCGGCAACGGGGTCAACGGGACGCTGTTCTCGCAGGGCGCGGTCACGATCAGTAACGGGACGACACACAACATCGTCACGAACTCTCCGACGACGATCACCGGCGGAACCATCACGGGGGCGGTCAAGTCGGCGTCCCTCACGATGTCGAATGGCACCCTGAGTGGTGGGACGATCACGGGCACCGCATGCTTCAGCGGCGGCTCGGTCACGGGTGCGGTGCGGGTCGGGTCGATCAGCACGGCCAACGGCTGTTACACGACGTCGAAGAACGGCTGGTGGGGCGGGTGGTCGAAGATCACGGTCGGCGCCTCGTCGAGCCCGACCCTCGACGCATCGCCGGGCAAGCCGAGCGCGGTCGTCGTGCCCGACTGGGTCGACTTCGGCTCCGACCCCGCTCACTACACCGCGGCGACGTGGGGGGGCTTCATCGTCGTCACGATGGGAACCGACTGCTCGGACGCGAAGTTCTACCAGGCGATTCAGGCGCTCGGCACCAACAAGGGGCTCATCGACGCGCGTGCCTGCACCAACGGCCTCGTCTACGGTGGCGGGTCGGGTGAGCAGACCGGGCAGGGTCAGAACGCCAACGGCTTCCGCCTGCGCAACGATGTCGCGATCATCGCCAAGAAGTTCGACTTCTCCGGCTCGATGCGCTTCTTCGCGCACAATCCCGCCACTCCCGTCAACGTCTGGTTGATCAACCCCGACACGATCAAGAACTCGAGCCCAGACTGCGGTGGCCAACAGCTCAAGATCAGCGGCGGATTCTCGGTCGAGAACGTGCGCCTCATGATGTACACGCCGTGCGAGATCACCCTCGGCTCGAGCCAGAACATCAAGGGCCAGATCTTCGCGGGCAGCAACGTCAAGATCAGCGGTGCCGGCATCCTCGACTACGTCCCTCTCGGCCTGCCCGGATTCAACCTGAACACCGGTTCCGGCGATGGCGCCTCCTACACCGAGGCCGACCGTGGACTCGCCTGGCAGCGGAACGTGGAGGGGTGATGGCCGCCGTCCTCGCCGTGGGTGTCCTCGGCGCCCTGATCGGCTCGTTCCTCAACGTCGTCGTCTACCGAGTGCCTCGCGGCCTCTCGGTCGCGCACCCGCGCAGCGCGTGCGGCGCATGCGGCCACGAGATCCGGTGGTACGACAACATCCCGCTCGTCTCGTGGGTCGTGCTGCGCGGCCGGTGCCGCGACTGCTCCGCATCGATCGCCGTGCGGTATCCGCTTGTCGAGCTCGGCACTGCGGTGCTGCTCGGCGTGGTGGCCTGGCGCTTCGTGCCGGCCGTGCTCGAGCCGCAGGTCGCCGGGATCGCCGCGGGCATCCTGCAGCTCGTCGCCTATCTCTACCTCGCTGCGATCAGCGTCGCGCTCGCCGTCATCGACGTCGAGACCCAGCGCCTGCCGAATGCGATCGTGCTGCCGGCCTACCCGACCGGCATCGCGCTTCTCGGCGCGGCGGCGGTGCTCTCCGGCGATCCCGCGCCGTTCCTGACGGGGCTTGCCTGCGCGGCGGCGTTCGCGCTGCTGTACGCCATCCCCGCGTTCGTCCGCCCCGGTTCGATGGGAATGGGCGACGTGAAGCTTGCGGGAGTACTCGGACTCTTCCTCGGGTGGCTCGGGGCGTCGTCGGCGCTCGTCGGGCTCATCGGAGGCTTCCTGCTCGGCGGGATCGCGGGTGTCGCGCTCCTGCTGTCCGGTCGCGGACGGACGGCGAAGCTCGCCTACGGTCCGTGGCTGCTCGCCGGTGCGTGGGCCGGCATCCTGCTCGGCGAACCGATCGCCGCAGGCTACCTCGGGCTGTTCGGCCTGCGGTGACGAACGACGGAATCGGGGGGATTCAGTCATGAGCAAAACAGTGGTGGGCGTCGACATCGGCGTGAGATCGGTGCGCGGCGTGGAGGTGAGCAACTACACGGGCGCGAAACCGCAGATCGTCCGGCTCGCCGAGCAGGCGCTTCCCGAGCACGCGGTGCGCCGGGGCGAGGTCGTCGAGCCGGGCACGGTCGCTGCGGCGCTCAAGAGGCTCTGGTCGACGGGCGGATTCAAGTCGAAGGACGTCGTGCTCGGTATGGGCGGTCAGCGCACCTTCGCGCGTGACGTCCACGTGCCGCGTGCGTCGCTCGCGCAGATCCGGGAGTCGCTGCCGTACCAGGTGCAGGATCTGTTGCCGGTACCTGTGTCCGACGTGATCATGGACTTCTACCCGATCCAGGAGGAGGACGGCGAGCAGGGGCCCCAGGTGATGGGGATGCTCGTCGCTGGCCTCAAGGACGCGATCAACGGCAATGTGGATGCGGTCAGCCGCGCGGGGCTGCGACCCGTGCACGTCGACCTCGTGCCGTTCGCGCTGTCGCGCGCGATCCTGCCGCAGCGCAGCGCTCGCGGTCGCGACGTCATCATCGCGATCGGCGCCAACACGACGCACGTCGTCGTCGTGGGCGACGGGGTGCCCGTCTTCGTGCGCATGATCTCCAACGGAGGTGACGACATCACCCAGGCGATCGTGACCCGGCTGCAGTGGAGTCCCGAAGGCGCCGAGCAGGCGAAGCGCGCGATCGGCATGGGCAGCTCACTCATGCGCGCCGAGGACCGCCCCGTACTCGAAGTCATCTACGACGTCGCGGGCGAGCTCATCTCGAGCATCCGCAACACGCTCAGCTACTACACCGGCGCGCACCCGAACCACCCCGTTGCGCGCATCCTGCTCACGGGCGGCGGCGCGGAACTCGCAGGGCTTACGGGGGCGCTCGGGGAGCTCACGGGGCTTCCGGTCGCGAAGGTCGACCCGCTCGCCGGACTCTCGGTTCCGCGCTCGCGGGGCCAGTCGACCGCCGACTTCTCACCCTTCACGACCGCCTTCGGTCTCGCCCTGGGGAGCCACGAATGACGACCACCGCGCCCCCGGCCGTGAAGGCCGGCCGCTTGCCGCTCGGCGGCGAGCCGCGCGTCCAGCTCCTCCCGCCCGCCGTGCGCGAGCGGGAGAAGGCCCGCGGCGCGCTACGACTCGGCGTGCTGTTCGTCGTGCTCGGTGTCGCGATCGCGGGAGCACTGGGCGGCTTCGGCTTCCTGCGCTCGGCGACGACAGCTGCCGAGCTGCAGGCAGCGAACGCCCGCACCGCTCAGCTCGCCGCCGAGCGCGGCCAATACATCGAAGCCACGCGCGTTACGACCACGATCGAGGCGGTGGAAGAAGCCCAGGTCGCGATGACGTCGTATGAGATCTCCCTCTCCGAGCTCCTGGACTCGTTGCAGGCGACGCTCAGCGAGGGCATGGCCATCCAGCGCTTCGCCGCCGACGTGCAGCCGCCCTGGGGCGTGCCGCGCACGGTCGAGGATGTCCTCGCACCGCCGCGCATCGCCAATTTCGAGCTCGTGCTGACCTCGGCCTCGATCGCTCAGGCCACCGCCTATCGCAACGCACTCGAACGGATTCCGGGCTTCGCGAGCGCCGTGCTCACGAATACCGCCGTCGGCACCGACGGCCTCGTCACAACCACCATCCAGCTCGCGCTCGCAACCGACGCGGTGTCGGGTCGCTTCGACCCGACCGACGAGTCCGCGACCGACGACGAAGGATCTGGTGTCGACGAGAACGCCGACACCACGGGAACGGAAGAGGGCTGACATGCGCAGCGGACGAATGTGGCTCGCGGGCGGGGCCGTCCTCGCTCTCATCGTGATCGGCCTCGGCTGGCTCATCGGGGCCGCGCCGCTCCTCGCGGCGCCCGCCGAGAACGAGCGCCAGGTCGCGACGGTCGACGCCGCGAACGCTCAACAAGAGATCGAGATCGCGCTCATGCGCGAGCAGTTCGAGAACATCGACGAGCTGCGTGAGGAGCTCGACGAGCTCCAGCTGAGCGTGCCGGGCTTCGCCGACACGGCCGCGTACTTCGACGAGCTCGCCCTCAAGGCGATCGCGGCCACGGTCTCGCTCCAGACCGTCACCGTCTCGGGGGCGAAGCCGTATGGCGCGATGGGCTCGACGGAGGTGTCGGGAGACGAAGCCGAGGCGGACACCGGGTCGGGCGCCGAGCCGTCGAATACGTCACTGCTGCAGCCGCCGTCGGTTCCCAGCGAGGAGCTCGCCGGCTCACTCTACGTGCTCACGATCGAGCTCTCGATCGATGCGGACACTCCACGCCTCGCGGCATTCCTCGCGGCGCTCCAAGGCGACGGTCGGCTGATGCTCGTGACCAACGTCGACGCGACGTTCGGTACCTCGCAGCGCTCGACGATCACCGGACACATCTTCGTCGTGCACGACCCCAGGCTCGGCCCGGTCGGCTCCCTGCCGAGCCCGGCTCCGACACCGACCCCGACGTCGGAGCCGTCGGTCGGACCGACGCCCGATCCGAGCGGCACCGCGACGCCGACGCCCACCCCGACCCCCTAGGGGGCAGGGGCTCCGGGTAACCCGGCGTCACATTGCAGGCACACACCCGAACGACTACACTCGTTCGGGTGTGTGCTTTCGCGCACGTCTCCCCTTGCGACAATCGACTCCGGTCGCCCATGCGCGGGAAGACCCACGGCATATCCGGGACGTAGTGCCGGCGGTGATCACCGCCGGATCCGGATCCCGATGGAACGACATCATCCATCACTGTCACCGTGCAGTAAATAAGGAGCAATCCGCTTTGCCTACTATCCAGCAGCTGGTCCGCAAGGGCCGCACGCCGAAGGTCGTCAAGACCAAGGCTCCGGCCCTCAAGGCCAACCCGCAGCAGCGGGGCGTGTGCACGCGTGTGTACACCACCACCCCGAAGAAGCCGAACTCCGCCCTCCGCAAGGTCGCGCGCGTCAAGCTCTCCAACGGCACCGAGGTCACCGCCTACATCCCCGGCGAGGGCCACAACCTGCAGGAGCACTCGATGGTGCTCGTGCGCGGCGGTCGTGTGAAGGACCTCCCCGGCGTGCGCTACAAGATCGTGCG
>NZ_JBMRCP010000017.1:0-13406 GCF_057350545.1 Pseudolysinimonas sp.
CGACCGACAGACCCCGGGCGACCGTCAACCGGGGTGAGTGATCGGTGAGCGCCAGGTACTTGTGCCCGAGCGTGAGGGCACCGCGCACCATCGCGTCGATCGGCGTCGTGCCGTCGCTCCACTCGGAGTGCGAGTGGAGGTCGCCGCGCAGCAGCCCACGTAGCTGAGAGGGCTTCGGGCCGTTCCGCTCGCGCAGGTCGACGAGCCGCTCGGGCACCTCGCCCGCGAGCGCCTGCCGGATGACGGCGTACGACGAGTCGCCGACGCCCGGCACCGCCTTGAGGCGGGTCGCGTCGTTCAGGATGCCGGGGTCGAGATCCGTGATCGCCGCGGCCGCCGTGCGGAACGCCTTCGACTTGTAGCGCGACGAGCGCTCCCGCTCGAGCAGGTAGGCGATCTCGGTGAGCGCATCGACGGGATCCATCGCTCAAGTCTGCTCCGTCGCGGCCCCGACGTCGCGCAGCCCCGAAGTAAGCTGGCGCCGCCGCGCGGGAGTGGTGGAATGGTAGACACGCAGGATTTAGGTTCCTGTGCCGAGAGGCGTGTGGGTTCGAGTCCCACCTTCCGCACACCAGCCGACGCGCGTCACGGGCGGAGGTCGCTCGGCATCGGCGGGCAGGCCGCCTCCGCCGCGAAGAGCTCCTCCTCGTTGCGCGGCATGACGTCGTTGTAGGGGCTCCACGTGTCGTCGGTCCACCAGCGCGCGCGGAACTCCTCGAACCCGGGCGCCGGCGGGATGTCGTAGCCGCGCGTCTCGAGACACGGCGTGAGCTGCTCGACGAAGTACCGGTAGACGTGCCGCAGTTCGTCGTCGGTGAACGGCAGGTTCTCGTTCGGGCTGAGCGGATACTGCACGCTGCACGCGAACCACGCGACCTGGTACTGCTCCTCGCTGCCGATCGGCACCGTCGTCGACACCCCGTGCTCATCGAGTACCGCCGGGATGCCCTGTTCCTGCAGGCAGCCGAAGATGACTTCTGCTTCCTCGCCCTCCGTGATGAACCGCACGAACTCGACGTCCGGCCGTACGGCATCCGGGTGCTCCTCCAGCAGGTTGAGCCAGAGCTCCTCGACACTCGACTCGTACCAGGAGTACTCCACGTCGGGCGGCAGAGGTGGTGGCGGGGGCGGTGCCGCGAGCGCCAGTCCGCCGGCGGTGAGCAGTGCCACGACGGCGCACGCTCCGAGCGTCGCGATCACCCGGTGACGGCGACGGCGACGGATGTCGGATGCGCGCGCCGCGGCGAGCGTGCGGTCGCGCAGGCTGTCGAGCTCCAGGTCCTTCATCTCAGGCTCCTCTCAGGAGGTCGAGCTCGGCGCGCAGTCGGCGCCGCAGTCGGGCGAGGCGGCCCCGCAAGGTCGAAGTGGTCAGGCCGAGGGCCGCGGCGGCCTCCGCGTAGCTGCGCTCCTCTTGAACGCACAACCGGAAGATGCTGCGGTCGCTGTCGTCCAGCCGAGCGACTGCCGACGCGACGAGGGCGTCGCGCTCGGCGACTTCGGCCATCTGCTCGGGCCCGGGGCGGTGATCTCTGACGTCGGATGCCGTGTCGAGCGACCCACCCCGGCGCGCAGAAGCCCGGAGGGCGGCGAGCGCGAGCAGTCGCACCGTGCCGAGCAGCCACGGCAGCGCCGACTCCCCCGCGAGCTCGAGGGTGCGGCGCTTCTCCCACAACAGCACGAACGCCGTCTGCGCGACATCGTCGGCCTCCGCGACGCTCGTGAGCCGCGAGCGGGCGAACGCGAGCACCGGGCGGGCGTGGCGGTCGAAGAGCTCGGCGAAGGCGCGCTCGTCCCCGCCTCGCACGCGCGCGAGCAGCATCCGGTCGTCCACGCCGTCCCTTCCACCCACCGAGTCCACCCATCGAGGGCTCACTCGTAGTGTCCCCGGCGCGGCGATCGTCACGAACCTAGGCTCGGGATGTGAGCCACGATCCGCACCCCGAAAGCCCCGAGCACCCCGTCACCCCGGCCGAGGCGTGGGAGTTCCGTTACGCCGAGAGCCCGAAGCGCTGGTCGGGCAACCCGAACGCGACGCTCGTCGACCTCGTCGCGGGCAGCCGGGATGCCGGCCTCGCCCCGGGCCGCGCCGTCGACCTGGGCTGCGGCGAGGGTGCCGACGCGATCTGGCTCGCGCGTCAGGGCTGGACGGTCATGGGCGTCGATATCTCGCCGACCGCCGTCGCCCGCGCCCAGGGTGCGGCGACCGAGGCGGGGCTGACGACCGAGCAGGTGAGGTTCGTCGCGCACGACCTGTCGACCTGGGAGCCGGAGGGCGAGATCGACCTCGTCACGGCATCCTTCTTCCACTCCCGCGAAGAGCTGCCGCGCACCGAGGTGCTGCGCCGCGCCGCCGGCTATGTCGCGCCCGGCGGCCACCTCGCGATCGTGTCGCACGCCGCCCCGCCGCCCGGGTCGGAGCACGCCCATCACGACGAGCTGCTGCTCGACGCCGAGGGCGAGGTCGCGGCGCTCGGCCTCGGAGACGACTGGCAGGTCGTGGTCGCCGAGCACCGCGAACGCGCCGTCACGTCGCCGGATGCCGCCCCCACGCACCATGAGGATGTCGCGGTGCTCGTCCGCCGGATCCGGTAGGGCTTTCCCCCGGGCGTCCTTCAGGCGGCGCCCGGTACGCTGAGGCGAACGTATCCGCCGATCGCGCACGCGACCGACGACTGGAGCCCCAATGCTCGCCCACCTCCCCGCCGTCGCCAGTGGACTCATTCCGTGGCTCGACCCCGGCGAGATCATCCGCGCCGCCGGCCCGTGGGCGCTGCTCGTGGTGTGCCTCATCGTGTTCGCCGAGACGGCGCTGCTCGTCGGCTTCATCCTCCCGGGCGACACGCTGCTCGTGATCACGGGTCTGCTGACCTTCACCGGCACGATGACGGCCAGTCAGAACGGCATCCTCATCCCGATCTGGCTCGTCTGTCTGAGCATCGCGGTGGCCGCCTTCGTCGGCGGTGAGGTCGGGTATCTCATCGGCCACAAGGCGGGGCCCCGCATCTTCGAGCGGCGCGAGAGCGGGCTGTTCTCGAAGGAGAACGTCATCCGCACCAACAAGTTCTTCGACCGCTTCGGCGGCCTCGCCGTGATCGTCGCGCGCTTCGTGCCCGTCGTGCGCACGTTCACCCCGATCGCCGCGGGCGTCGGGCACATGAACTACCGCAAGTACTCGCTCTACAACGCGATCGGGGCGCTCATCTGGGGCGCCGGGCTCACGTTCGCGGGCTTCCTGCTCGGGTACATCCCGCCGCTCGCCGACTTCGTCACCGAGTACATCGACGTGATCCTGCTCATCGCGGTGGCGTGCGCGGTCGTGCCGACGGCGTTCCACTACATCCAGTCGGTGCTCAAGGCCCGCAAGGCCCGGCGCCTCGGCCTCGACGCTCCCCTCACCGACTCCGAGGTCATCGCCGACGTGTTCGAAGAGGGCCAGACGGGCAAGCCGAAGAACTAGGCGCCGGGCCGGACGGGGCTCAGGCGCCCGTCGCCACCAGTACCAACAGCGTCGTGTTGAGGGCGATGAGCATCGCCGCGGCCGCGATGGCGAGCACCGTCGTCCACCAGCGGTTCACCGAACCGCCGAGCAGCTCGCGACGCGTGGTGAGCCGCACGAGCGGCACGAGCGCGAACGGGATGCCGAACGACAGCACCACCTGGCTGAGCACGAGCGCGAGCGTCGGGTCGACGCCGAGCACGAGGATGACGAGCGCCGGGATGAGCGTGACGATCCGCCGCACGAGGAGCGGGATGCGCACCCGCAGCAGCCCGTGCATGATCTCGGCACCCGCGTAGGCGCCGACCGACGTCGACGCGAGGCCCGAGGCGAGCAGCCCGACCGCGAAGAGGGTCGCGACGACGGGTCCGAGCGCGGCACCGATCGCGGCGTGCGCCCCCTCGAGCGTCTCGGTGCCCTCGACCCCCTGCAGGGTCGCGGCGGCGAGCAGCAGGATGACGACGTTGACCGTGCCGGCGATCACGAGCGCGACGGTCACGTCGATGCGGGTCGCCCGCAGCACGAGGTCGCGCACGCGCCCCTCGGGCACGAGTCCGAACCGGTCGCGCGTGAGCGCGGAATGCGCGTAGATGGCGTGCGGCATGACCGTGGCCCCGAGGATGGAGGCGGCGAGCAGCACCGATCCCGAGTCTTCGAAGCGGGGCACGAGGCCCGCCGCGACCGATCCGCCGTCGACGGGGGCGAAGAGGATGCCGGCGCAGAATCCGACGGCGATGATGACGACGAGCCCGGTGATGACCCGCTCGAACGGCTGGGAGCCTCGGCGGTTGTGCAGCAGGAGCAGCAGCATCGAGACGACGCCCGTGATGACGCCGCCGACGAGCAGCGGGAGGTCGAACAGCAGGTACAGCGCGATCGCGCCGCCGAGCACCTCCGCGATGTCGGTCGCCATCGCGACGAGTTCGGCCTGCACCCAGTACGCGTAGCGGGCGGGCTTCGAGCGGAAGCGCTTGCCGAGCAGCCCCGGCAGGCTCTCCCCCGTCGAGAAGCCGAGCTTCGCCGACAGGTACTGGATGAGCCACGCCATCGAGTTGCCGAGCACGACGACCCAGACGAGCAGGTAGCCGTACTGGGCGCCCGCCGACATGTTGCTCGCGACGTTGCCCGGGTCGAGGTAGGCCACCCCTGCGACCATGGCCGGCCCGAGCAGGGGCAGCAGCGTGCGGGTGCGAGGCGTCTTCGCCGGAGAGGTCATCTGAATCTTTCGGTCGACCGAATATTTCGGTGGCCCGAAAAAACTAGCACCTCAGGAGATCGGCTGCACCCAGATGTGTGCGGCCGTCGGGGCCGCGAGCTCCCCCGCGGCGATCGTCGACCCGAGGCCGATCCCGGCCGCCGTCACCTCACGGAGCACCGCGGCATCCCGATCGCTGATCCGCACCACCCGCCCGCGCTGCCCGTCGGCCAACGTCGACGCGAGCACTCCCGACATCACCGGCACCGAGAGCTCGGCCGACGGGATGGGGTCGCCGTGCGGGTCGGCCGTCGGGAACCCGAGTCTCGCGTCGATGGCGGCGAGCATCCTGTCGCTCAGCACGTGCTCGAGCACCTCGGCCTCGTCGTGCACCTCGTCCCAGCCGTACCCGAACTCGCCGACGAGCCAGGTCTCGATCAGCCGGTGCTTCCGCACCATGCGCAGGGCCTCGGTGCGACCGCGGGCGGTGAGCACGATCGAGCCGTAGAGCGCGTGCTCGACGAGCCCCTGGAGCGTGAGCTTCTTCACCATCTCGGTGACCGACGACGGCGCGAGCCCGAGCCGGGCGGCGAGCTGCGACGACGAGATCGGGTCGGGCTGCCACTCGGTGTGGCTGTAGATGACCTTGAGGTAGTTCTCCGCGACCGTCGAGAGCGGCGCGGCGGCGGGCGGGATCACGGACGGGGTGACGGGATGCTCAGCGATGCGCGGGCTCCTCGCGCTCAGCGTGTCCGGCGGGCTCGAGTTGGAAGGTCGAGTGCTCGACGTCGAAGTGCCCGTGCAGGCACTCCCCGAGCTTCTCGAGCATCTCGCCCGTGCGACCGCTCTCGAAGATCGACGACTCGCACTCGACGTGCGCCGTGAACACCGGGGCGCCCGACGTGATCGCCCACACGTGCACGTCGTGCACCGCGACGACGCCGGGCGTCTCGAGCAGGTGCTCGCGGATGAGCGCGACGTCGGTCTCGCGCGGCGCCGACTCGGTGAGCACGCGCACGACGTCGCGCAGCAGCAGCACCGCGCGCGGCACGATGAGCGCCGCGATGACGAGCGACGCGATGGCGTCGATCGGCGCGAAGCCCGTCGTGAGGAGCACGACGCCGGCGATGACGGCGGCTATCGACCCGAGCAGGTCGCCGAGCACCTCGAGGGTCGCCCCGCGCATGTTCATCGACGCCCGATCGCCGCCGCGCAGCACGAGGTAGGCGACGACGTTCGCGATGAGACCCACGCCCGCGACGACGAGCATCGGGATGCCGGCCGGCGCCTGCAGGTCGGGCTCGGTCAGGCGGCGGACGGCTTCGATCGCGACGACGACACCGACGACCGTGAGCAGCAGCCCGTTGAACAGCGCCCCGAGCACCTCGAGTCGCCGGAAGCCGAAAGTGTGCCGGTCGGTCGCCGGACGGAGCGCCCACACGCTCGCGATGAGGGCGACGAGCAGGCCGATCGCGTCGCTCGCCATGTGCCCCGCGTCGGCGAGGAGCGCGAGCGATCCCGACAACCACGCGCCGACCACCTGGGCGACGAGCACCGTCGCGATGATCGCGAAGGCGATCGCGAGGCGCGCACGGGTCGACGACGCGAGGTCGTGCGTGTGCCCGTGGTCGTGCCCCATGGCATCCATTCTGTCGGCCCTGCCTGGGGAACGGTGATGTCGGGAATGGTTGTGATTCCCGCTCTCAGCGCTCAGCCGTGGCGGCGGCGAAGCTCCTCGACGAGGAGGCCGAAGGCGCGGGCGCGGTGGCTGTCGGCATCCTTCTCGGCGGGGCTGAGCTCCGCCGAGCTGCGCGTCTCGCCCTCGGGTCGGAACACCGGGTCGTAGCCGAACCCGCCCTCCCCCGTCGGGGATTCGAGCACGGCGCCCAGCCACTCGCCGCGCACGACGAACTCTCCGTCGGCATCCACCAGGGCGGCGGCGCAGACGAAACGCGCGGTGCGGTCGGTGACGCCCTCGAGGTTGCGCAGCAGCAGCCGCAGGTTGTCGCCGTCGTCGCGGGTGCCGGCGTAGCGTGCCGAATGGATGCCGGGCGCACCCCCGAGGGCGTCCACCGCGATGCCCGAGTCGTCGGCGAGCGTCGGCAGCCCCGTGTGCGCGAACGCGGCGCGCGCCTTGAGGAGCGCGTTGCCCTCGAAGGTGTCGGCATCCTCGACCACGTCGGGGCCGTCGTAGGCGACCAACTCGTGGTCGCCCAGGCGCGACCCGAGGATGCGGCGCAGCTCGCCCACCTTGTGGGCGTTGTGCGTCGCGAGAACGAACGTGGTCACGGGCTCAGGAGGCGAGGGCGTCGGTCTGGATCTCGGCGAGGCGGGCGGTGCCGGCCCCGGCGAGCTCGAGCAGGGCATCCAGCTCGCGCTTGTCGAACGGCGCACCCTCGGCGGTGCCCTGCACCTCGACGAAGAGCCCGCGCCCGGTCATGACGACGTTCATGTCGGTCTCGGCCCGCACGTCTTCGGTGTACTGCAGGTCGAGCAGCGGCACGCCGTCGACGATGCCGACGCTCACCGCCGCGACGGAATCGATGAGGGCGACCGCGTTCTTGCCGATGAAGCCCTTCGCGCGACCCCACTCGACGGCATCCGCGAGCGCGATGTAGGCCCCCGTGATCGCCGCCGTGCGCGTGCCACCGTCGGCCTGCAGCACATCGCAGTCGATGACGATCGTGTTCTCGCCGAGTGCCTTCGTGTCGATGATCGCGCGCAGGCTGCGCCCGATGAGACGCGAGATCTCGTGCGTGCGCCCGCCGATGCGGCCCTTCACGCTCTCGCGGTCGTTGCGGTCGTTCGTGGCGCGCGGCAGCATCGCGTACTCGGCGGTCACCCAGCCCTTGCCCTTGCCGGTGAGCCAGCGCGGCACCCCGTTGGTGAACGACGCCGTGCACAGCACCTTCGTGTTGCCGAAGGAGATGAGCGCGCTGCCCTCCGCCTGAGCGCTCCAGCCGCGCTCGATCGTGATCTCGCGGAGGGCGTCGGGGGTGCGGCCGTCGGCGCGCGTGGTGTCGGTCATGATGCTCCTACTTCTGGATCGGGATGGTGCCGGTCTCGAAGGTCTCGACGCGCGAGACCTCCGGACCGAGAAAGCGGTGGGCGAGGGTGCGGAACGCCTCGGCGTCGTCTCCTGTGGCTTCGAACGCGTGCCGCGGGGGCGTGGGGTCGGTGCGCTCGAGGCCCGCCGACACGAGGCGCCCGTAGACATCCGCCGCCGTCTCCTCCGCGCTCGACACGAGCCGCACACCGGGTCCCATGACGTACTGGATGGCGGCCGACATGAGCGGGTAGTGCGTGCAGCCGAGCACGAGGGTGTCGATGTCGGCGGCCTTGAGGGGGGCGAGGTACTCCTCGGCCACCGCGAAGAGCTCGGGCCCGGAGGTCACCCCCGCCTCGACGAACTCCACGAACCGCGGGCAGGCGCGGGTGAAGAGCTCCACCCCGGGGGCCGCCGCGAAGGCGTCGTCGTAGGCCCGGGACTGGATGGTCCCCGCCGTGCCGATGACGCCGATCCGCCCGTTGCGGGTCGACCGCGCCGCCGCACGTACCGCCGGCTGGATGACCTCCACGACCGGGATGCCGAACGCCGTCTCGTAGCGCTCGCGGGCATCCCGCAGCATCGCCGCGCTCGCCGTGTTGCAGGCGATGACGAGCGCCTTGACGCCCTGCGCGACGAGATCGTCGAGCACCTCGAGGGCGTAGGCGCGCACCTCGGCGATGGGCTTCGGCCCGTACGGCGAGTGCTTCGTGTCGCCGACGTAGAGGATCGCCTCCCGCGGAAGCTGGTCGAGGATGGCCCGGGCGACCGTGAGTCCGCCGACGCCGCTGTCGAAGACGCCGATCGGCGCGTCGGTGGCGGGCATCCTCTCAGGGTAGTCGCCGCGGATAGGCTCGACGGATGACGAGCGCGCTGCTCACCGACCGCTACGAGCTGACGATGATCGACGCGGCGCTCCGCGACGGACGGGCCGACCGGCCGTGCGTGTTCGAGCTCTTCTCGCGACGGCTGCCGACCGGGCGGCGGTTCGGCGTCGTCGCCGGCACCGGGCGCTTCCTCGAGTCGCTCGCCTCCTTCCGATTCGAGGATGCCGAGCTCGACTGGTTGCGCGCCAACTCGGTCGTGTCCTCGGCGACGCTCGACTGGCTCGCGTCGTACTCGTTCTCCGGCTCGATCTCCGGCTACCGCGAGGGCGAGGTGTACTTCCCCGGGTCGCCGGTGATGGTCGTCGAGGCGTCGTTCGCCGAAGGTGTCATCCTCGAGACCCTCGCGCTCAGCATCCTCAACTACGACTCCGCCGTCGCCTCCGCCGCCGCCCGCATGGTCGCCGCCGCCGACGGACGGCCGCTGGCCGAGATGGGCTCGCGGCGCACGGGCGAGCGTTCCGCCGTCGCCGCCGCGCGCGCCGCCTACATCGCCGGATTCTCGGCGACGTCCAACCTCGAAGCGGGTCGCACCTGGGGCGTGCCGACGATGGGCACCGCGGCGCACGCGTTCACGTTGCTCTACGACTCCGAGGAGGAGGCGTTCCGTGCGCAGGTCGAGTCGATGGGCGTCGGCACGACCCTCCTCGTCGACACGTACGACATCGCCACCGGCATCGAGACCGCGGTGCGGGTGGCGGGCACCTCGCTCGGCGCGATCCGCATCGACTCGGGCGACCTGCCGATCGTGGTCGCCTCGGCCCGCCAGCAGCTCGACGCGCTCGGCGCTCACGACACCCGCATCACCGTCACCAACGACCTCGACGAGTACACGATCGCGGCCCTGCGCGCGGCGCCGGTGAACTCCTACGGCGTCGGCACGTCGCTCGTCACGGGCTCGGGAGCCCCCGCCTCCGGGATGGTCTACAAGCTCGTCGCGCACCAGGATTCCGACGGGTCGTGGGTGTCGGTCGGCAAGAACTCGGACGGCAAGGCGACGGTCGCCGGACGCAAGGTGCCCGTGCGCACGCTCGACCACGGCGTCGCCGTCGAGGAGACCGTCTACGTCGAGGAGCCGGAGTCGCTGCCCAAGCCGGGGCGCGGACTGCTCACCCCGTTCGTGACGGACGGCGTCGTCGATCCCGCGTTCCTCGGCGTCGCCGGAGTGGCCGCCGCCCGCGAGCACCACGCGGCCGCGATCGCGGAGCTCCCCTTCGCGGCGTTCGGTCTCTCGCGAGGCGAGCCCGTCATCCCGACGGTCTACATCTGACGGGATGCGCGCCGCTCAGCGCTTGAGCTTCTCGTAGATCTTCTGGCAGTCGGGGCAGACGGGGAACTTCTCGGGGTCACGACCCGGAACCCACTTCTTGCCGCACAGGGCGCGCACGGGTTTACCGGAGAGCGCCGACTCGAGGATCTTCTCCTTCTGCACGTAGTGCGAGAAGCGCTCGTGGTCGCCGTCTTCGAGCTGGTTGTCTTCGAGGAGCTTCTCGAGCTCGCGATCGAGCACATCCGTTCCACCCCCGACGGTGTCGGGTCCGCGATCCAGGTCGGCCATGAACCCAGGGTACGGCGCTCACGGGCGCCTCGCACGACCTCCTCGCGTCAGTTGCGGACGGCGAACTCGAGCAGCTCGGGCGCGCGGCGGTCGAACACCGCACCGCCCACGCGGATGCCGAGCGCGAACACGAGCAGCCCCGCGCCGAGTCCGGAGGCGAGCGCGATCCACGTCCACGGGCCCGCCACGCCCATCACGAAGAAGACGAGCGCGGCGATCGAGGGCGCGGCGACGAGGAGGATGAAGAAGATGGATCCGGCCTGGATGCTGCCCCCCGACGCCCCCGGAACCTGCGGTTGCTGGAACGGAGCATCCCCGGGTCTCGTCGCCGGGTACGGGGAACGCGCCGAGACGAGGCTCGAGACCCCGATGCCGCCGAGGAGGATCGCCGAGGAGACTCCGAACACGGCCGGCGCGATGAGCCAGTCGCCGTGCAGCCACGCGACGAGCGGCGTGCCGAGCAGCACCACGGGTATCCCCATGAGCAGGACGGGCAGCACGCGGCCGAGCCGGTCGTGCACCCCGCGGGTGTGGGCGACGAGATGCATCCACAGGGCGCTCGAGTCGTAGGCGATGTCGTTGTGCAGGGTGCCCCACGCGAGCAGCAGCACGATGAGCGGCAGGGGCACGAGCACCGACAGCGAGAACGGGATGCCGGCGACGAACATCGCGAGGAGCGTCACGATCGGCACGATCGGCAGCACGACGAGAGCGGCTCGATACCGCGGATCGCGGGCCCAATAGGTGAAGCTGCGCGCCGCGACGGCGCCGATGGGGCTCGACGGCAGACGACGGAACCAGCCCGGCACGCGGGCGGCACGCGCGCGAGCGACCCGGCGGGTGGGTCTCAGCATGTAGCGCAGCGACCCGATCCAGAGCGTGCCGAGCACGACGATGGCGAGGCCGCCGAGGAGGAGGTCGTGCTCGACGAGGTCGGCGCGGCCCGCGAACTCGTGGGCGGGGGCACGCCAGAACGCGCCGCCCGGCAGCGCCGTGAGCCACTCGGTGAGTTCGGGAGCGCGGAGCGGTGCGAGCGCCGCGACGACGCCGAGGGTGGTCGGCCACCACGCACCCGGGAGCAGCGCGCCGACGGTCGGCGCGAGGTGGGCGGCGATGACGACGAGGCCGACCACGAGGAGCAGAGCGAAGACGAGGCGGGTGGTCGCGGCCGCGACCGGACGGTAGGTGAGCACGGCGCCGATCACCGTGCCGACCCGCGCGGCGAGCATCCCCTCGAGCACGATGAGCGGTACGGCGATCGCCGCGAGCTGCGACTCGGGACCGGTCCAGAGCAGCAGCGGCGAGATGGCGATCGGTACGAGCAGCAGCGCCGGCCCGACGAGCGTGAGCAGCAGGATCGCGGTGCCGATCGACAGCGGGCTCAGGCCGAACAGGCGCAGGGCACGCGGTGGGAGGAGATGGGTGCGCGAGACGAGCACCGGCACGAAGAACGCGCCGAGCGAGACGAGCGTGCCGACCACGATGACGACGCGCATGCGGGTCACGGCGTCGAGTTCGGCGGCGAGCGTCGCACCGCCCCAGAGCAGCACGATCCCGAAACCGCCGAGCACGACGCCGACAGCTGCCCAGACGGCGCCGCGGGGGGAGCGGAACGCGTTGACGAGCAGCCGCAGCTTCAGTCGGAGTAGCTCTGCAACCACTCCATGCCCTCCACCGCTGTCGCGCCACCGGCGAGTTCCACGAAGCGTGTCTCGAGGGTCTCGCCGTCGAGCACCTCGTCGAGCGGACCCGCCGCGAGCATCCGGCCCTCGGCGATGATCGCGACCGCGTCGCACGTGCGCTCGATGAGCGTCATGCTGTGACTCGACAGCAGCACCGTGCCGCCCGCCGCCGCATACTTCTTCAGGATGCCGATGACGGCGTTCGCCGACACCGGGTCGACCGACTCGAACGGCTCATCGAGCACGAGCAGGCGGGGCGAGTGGATCATCGCTGCCGCGATCGCGATCTTCTTGACCATGCCCGCGGAGTAGTCGGAGACGAAACGGTCGAGCGAATGCCGCAGGCCGAACGCCTCGCTGAGGTCGTCGACACGGTGGGTGATCGTGTCGCGGGCCAGACCGCGGAGCGCACCGGCGTGGTGCAGGAACTCCGAACCGGTGAGCCGGTCGAACAGCCGGAGGTTGTCGGGCAGCACGCCGAGGGCCTTCTTGGCGACCGCGCTGTTGCGCCACACGTCGACGCCATGCACCATGACGACTCCCGAGTCGGGACGCAGGAGGCCGGTGATCATCGCGAGCGTGGTGGTCTTGCCCGCGCCGTTCGGGCCGACGAAGCCGTAGAACGATCCGGCCGCGACCTCGAGGTCGACGGAGTCGACAGCAGCGATGCCGCCGAAGTGCTTGGTGAGGTCGCGCACCGACAGGGCCGACCCGGTCGGAGCGGGATGCGCGAGCGTCTTCTTCCTCGGGGCGCGTACGGCCTTCGCCGCCGGAGGCGTCGCTTTCACGACGGCCTGCTCGGAGACCGCGAGTGTGGGCTTGTCGGGCGCGGGAGCGACGGCGACCGAGGCCTTGCGGGTCGTCGCCGATCGGGCCGTCGACGTGCGTCCGCCGGGCCCCTTTCGGGCCGCGGGAGGGGCGTCGCGGTCGGGTTCCACGGGTCCACCGTATCAATGAGAGTTTCCCGCACGTTTGGTCACGATCCGAGAACGGTGTTGTCAACCTCCTGGGGTTCCGCGCTACGCCGCCGATAAACTCTCACGAGCACAACGGGGTGTCTTGCACAAGGTCGCGCGGTGAACAGCAGGTGACATTTTCACCGCATCGCGAGGCCGCACATTCGAGAGACATCCTAAGGAGATCAGGACCATGACGACTCAGATCGTGATCCTCGCCGCCGGCATGGGGAGCCGCCTCGGCCGCTCGCTGCCGAAGCCGCTCACCGAGCTCAACGACGGCCGCAGCATCATGCAGCAGCAGGTGGACAACATCCACCAGGCGTTCGGCCGCGACGTGACCATCACCACCGTCGTCGGCTACAAGCTCGAGCACATCGTCGAGGCGTTCCCCGACAACACCTACGTGTACAACGAGCGCTACGACCAGACCAACACCTCGAAGTCGCTCCTCCGCGCGCTGCAGGCGACGAAGGACGGCGGCGTGCTGTGGATGAACGGCGACGTCGTGTTCGACCCCGAGGCGCTCGTGCGCGCCGGCGACCTCGTCGCCCGCGACCAGAGCTTCGTGAGCGTCAACACGGCCAAG
>NZ_JBMRCP010000095.1:0-9295 GCF_057350545.1 Pseudolysinimonas sp.
GCTCGGGATGCCGTTCAGCGTGGGCGAGAAGCTCACGAAGGCGTTCCCGGCGCCCGTGCTCGGCAAGGACATGTCGCTCAGCGACGTCGTCACGCCGTCCGCCGAGCGCTACAAGGAGGCGGGCGACCTCCGAGCGGTCCTCGACGTCGACGCCGAGGCCGCGAAGGTGTTCGAGACCGCGCGCGGCATCGAGAACCTCAAGCGCCAGTGGGGCGTGCACGCGGCCGGCGTCATCATGTCGGCGGAGCCGCTCATCGACGTCGTGCCGCTCATGAAGCGTCAGGACGACGGCGCGATCATCACGCAGTTCGACCAGCCACCGCTGGAAGATCTCGGTCTGCTCAAGATGGACTTCCTCGGCCTGCGCAACCTCACGGTCATCCAGGACGCCCTCAACGCGATCGAGCGCAACACCGGGCAGACCCTCGCGATCGAGGAGCTCGACCTCGACGCCGACCCGGCCACCTACGAGCTGCTCTCTCGCGGCGACACGCTCGGCGTCTTCCAGCTCGACGGCGGGCCGATGCGCGGCCTCCTCAAGCAGCTGAAGCCCACCAACTTCGAAGACATCTCGGCCGTCATCGCGCTCTACCGCCCCGGACCCATGGGCATGAACTCGCACACGAACTACGCGCTCCGCAAGAACGGCCTGCAGCGCGCGGAGGCGATCCATCCCGAGCTCGCAGAGCCGCTGCGCGAGATCCTCGACACGACGTACGGGCTGATCGTGTACCAGGAGCAGGTCATGGCGGTCGCACAGAAGGTCGCCGGGTTCACCCTCGGCCAGGCCGACGTGCTGCGGCGTGCGATGGGCAAGAAGAAGAAGTCCGAGCTCGACAAGCAGTTCGAGGACTTCCAGGCGGGCATGGTCGCCAACGGCTATTCGGCCCAGGCGGTGCAGGTGCTCTGGGACACCCTCATGCCGTTCGCCGACTACGCCTTCAACAAGGCGCACTCGGCGGGCTACGGCGTGCTCGCCTACTGGACCGCCTACCTCAAGGCGAACCATCCGGCCGAGTACATGGCCGCGCTCCTCACGAGCGTCGGAGATGCGAAGGACAAGCTCGGCCTCTACCTCAACGAGTGCCGCCGCATGGGCATCCGCGTCCTCCCACCCGACGTCAACGAGTCGGCGGGGGACTTCACCGCGGTCCCGACCGAGGGCGGGCGCGGCGACATCCGCTTCGGCCTGGGCGCCGTGCGCAACGTGGGCTACGGCGTCGTCGAGCACATCCGCGCGGCCCGCGACGCGGCAGGCCGCTTCAGCACCTTCCACGACTTCCTCCGCAAGGTGCCGATCCCCGTCGCCAACAAGCGCACCGTCGAGTCGCTCGTCAAGGCGGGCGCGTTCGACTCCCTGGGCCACACCCGCCGTTCGCTCATCGAGATCCACGAGGGCGCCGTCGAGCGCGCCGTGAGCGACAAGCGCAACGAAGCCAACGGACAGGTCGGCTTCGACTTCGACTCGCTCTGGGATGAGCCGGAGCACGCGGTCGAATCCGTCCCCGATCGGCCGGAGTGGAGCAAGCGCGACAAGCTCGCGTTCGAGCGCGAGATGCTCGGCCTGTACGTGAGCGATCACCCGCTCGCCGGCCTCGAGCAGACCCTCGCGAAGCACGCGACGATCTCGATCGGCGAGCTGATCGGAGGCGACGCCGCGAACGACGGGGAGACCGTGAGCGTGGCGGGCCTGCTCACGAGCGTGCAGCACCGCACCGCGCGCGCCTCGGGCAACCAGTACGGCATGGTGACGGTGGAGGACTTCGGCGGCGAGGTGACCGTGCTCTTCATGGGCAAGACCTATGCCGAGTTCGCCCCCTCGCTGCAGAGCGATTCGATCGTCGTCATCAAGGGCAGGGTCGCGACGCGTGACGACGGGCTCAACCTGCACGCCGTGAGTCTCTTCGTCCCCGACACGGGGGCGTCGCTCGGCTCGGGGCCGCTCGTCATCTCGGTGCCCGAGCACCGTGCGACGACGGAGGTCGTGTCGGCGCTCAACGACGTGCTCATCCGGCACCGCGGCGACAACGAGGTGCGGCTGCGGCTCGTGCGCGGCGACACGGCGCGCATGTTCGAGGTGCCCTTCCCGGTCACCGTCACCGCCGACCTCTACGGCGAGCTCAAGAGCCTCCTCGGGCCGAACTGCGTCGTCTGAGGGTCGTCGGCCTTCAGTAGCATGCGTGCATGCACGAGCTCGCCGCCCGCATCTCCGGAGTCGTCCTCGAACCCGATGACCCCGGTTTCGCCGAAGAGGTCGCCGGGTTCAACCTCGCGGTCCGCCACCGCCCCGCCCTCGTCGTCGGCGCCGCGTCGGCGGCCGACATCGTCGAGGCGGTGCGGTTCGCCGCGGCCGAGGGGCTCGCGGTGCGCGTCGTCGCCACGGGACACGGCGACCACGTGCCGGTGTCCGACGGTGTGCTGATCACGACACGGCGCCTGGATGCCGTGAGCATCGATCCCGCGGCGCGCGTCGCGACCATCCAGGCGGGCGCGCACTGGGCGGCCGTCATCGCCGCCGCGGCTCCGCACGGTCTCGCCCCGATCACCGGATCGGCGACCTCGGTCGGCGCCGTCGGCTATCTGCTCGGCGGCGGCCTCGGCCCGCTCGCGCGCAGCCACGGCTTCTCCTCCGACTACCTGCTCGGAGCGACCGTCGTCACGGCTGACGGCGAGACCGTCGACGCGAGTCCCGACGGCGACGGCGAGTTGTACTGGGGCCTGCGCGGGGGCAAGGGCGGCCTCGGCGTGGTCACCGAGGTGCGGGTGCGCCTCGTACCGCTCGAGGGGCTCTACGCGGGCTCGCTCACGTTCGACACGCCGCACGTCGAGACGGCGCTCCGCGGCTGGATCGACTGGACCGCAACCGCCCCCGACGACGTCACGACGTCGGCGTTCGTCGTGCGGTTCCCCGACCTCGACTTCCTGCCGCCGCACCTGCGCGGGCGCTTCCTGCTCACCCTCCGCTTCGCGTTCGCGGGCTCGGTCGACGACGGCGCACGGCTGGCGGCTCCGCTCCGTGCCCTCGCCCCGGTCGACACCGACGTGCTCGGGCCGATGGCGCTCACCGACGTCGCGCAGATCCACGCCGACCCGACCGATCCGGTGCCGAGCTGGGGCTGGGGAACGCTCCTCACGACGCTCGATCAGGACTTCGCCACCGCGCTCACGACGCAGTTCCATCCCGCGTCGCCTCTGCCCTTCCTCGGCATCGAGGTACGGCACCTCGGTGGAGCGACACGCACCGACGTCGAGGGCGGCTCCGCGGCGGGCGGGCGCGGCGCGGAGTTCGCGCTGCACGCGCTCGGCGCGCCCGACCCGTCGCTCCACGCCGAGGTGCTCCCGCGCGCGGCGGCGGGGTTCGCCGACGCGATCCGGCCGTGGATCGCGGAGCGCACCAACATCCACTTCATCTCCCACGTGCCGACCGCGGCCGAGTTCGCCGCCGCGTGGAGCGATGAGACCTTCGCGCGCCTGGCGGAGCTGCGTCGTCGGGTCGACCCGCGCGGGGTCTTCCCCTTCGGTCCTCACTGACGCGGGGTCAGCCCTCGACGATCGGCCCCGGAGCCATGTACGAGCGCTCGTGGTAGAGCAGCGCCTCGTCCTCGTCGCCGAGGCCGCCGTCCTCGATGCGCACGACGACCACCGCGTTGTCGGCGATCGGCACGCGCTCGACGATCCGACCGAGCATCCAGGCGGGCACGTCGTTCAGCAGGGGGAGGTCGTGCGGCCCGGGCGTCCAGTGGTCGCCGGCGAAGCGCGCGTCATGCGGGCCGGAGAGCCGGTCGGCGAGTGCGCGATTGCGGGCGCCCAGGAGGTGGATGAGCACGTGATCGGTGTGCTCGACGGCGGGCCACGCGGTCGAGATGCGCGCCATGTTGAAGGTCGCGAGCGGCGGTACGGCGGCGAGTGACGCGAGCGAGGTCGCGGTGAAGCCGACCGGGACGCCCTCCGCGGTGCGACCGGTCACGACCGCGACGCCGGCCGCGTGGCGACGGAACGCCAGCTTGAAGGCGGAGAGGTCGTCGGCGATGTGTGGCTCCACTTCTCCATCCAACCGCGTCCGGGCGACCGCTCTTCCGCCCGTAGCATGGACGGGCCATGATCCAGACGATCGATCTCCGCGGCCGACGACCCTCCGATGCGGAGCTCCGCGCGCTCGTGCATCGCGCCGAGGTCGACGTCGCGGCCGCCGTCCCCGTGGCGTCGGACCTCGTGCGCGCAGTCCGCGAACGGGGCATCGACGCCCTCGCAGAACAGGCCGAACGCTTCGACGGCGGGCGTCCGGCGTCGGTGCGTATCGATCCCTCGGACATCGCGGCGGCCGTCACGGCGCTCCCGCGGGAGGTGCGGGCCGCGCTCGAGGAGGTCATCGGGCGGGAGCGGCGCGCGAGCCGGGCACAGGTGCCCGCCGCCGCCGTCACGACCCTCGCCGACGGGGCGCAGATCACCCAGCGCTGGCAACCGGTCGACCGCGTCGGCCTCTACATCCCGGGCGGCAAGGCCGTGTACCCGTCGAGCGTCGTCATGAACGTCGTGCCCGCTCAGGTCGCGGGCGTCGACTCGATCGCGCTCGCCTCGCCGCCGCAGAGGAACTTCGAGTTCGGCATCCACCCGCTCATCCTCGGAGCGGCCGGCATGCTCGGCGTCGACGAGGTGTACGCGATGGGCGGCGCCGGGGCGATCGGCGCGCTGGCCTACGGGGTCCCGGAGCTCTCCCTCGACCCCGGCGACGTCGTCGCCGGGCCGGGCAACGTCTTCGTCGCGGCCGCCAAGCGCGTCGTGCAGGGCGACGTCGGTATCGACGCCGAAGCCGGGCCGTCGGAGGTGCTCGTCATCGCCGACGCGGTCGCGAACCCCGCGTTCGTCGCCGCCGACCTGATCAGCCAGGCCGAGCACGACGAGATCGCCGCCGCGGTGCTCGTCACCGACTCGGAGGCGCTGCGGGATGCCGTGCTCGCCGAGTTGGAACGTCAGGTCGCGCAGACGGCGGCGCGCGAGCGCGTCCTCACGGCGCTCGGGGGGCCCCAGTCGGCGGTGATCCTGGTCGACGACCTCGACACCGCCGCACGCGTGAGCGACGCCTACGCGCCCGAGCACCTCGAGATCCAGACGGCCGACCCCGGAGCACTGCTCGACCGGGTCTCGCACGCCGGCGCGATCTTCCTCGGCGCCTACTCGCCGGTGAGCCTCGGCGACTACCTCGCCGGGTCGAACCACATCCTGCCCACGGGTGGCACCGCGCGGTTCACGGCCGGGATCTCAGCCGCGACGTTCCTGCGACCGCAGCAGATCGTGCGCTACGAACGCGCGGCGCTCGAGCAGGTCGCGCCGCATATCCGGGCGATGAGCGACGCCGAGCACCTTCCTGCGCACGGAGACGCGGTCGACGTGCGCTTCCGCTGAGTCCACCGATCGGTCCGGCCTCCCAGACTTTCCGGTGCGCGGGAATTATCCTGGTCGCACCATGTTCTGCCCCTTCTGCCGCCATCCCGACAGCCGGGTCGTCGACTCCCGCACGAGCGATGACGGGCTGTCGATCCGGCGTCGACGGCAGTGCCCCGAGTGCGGTCGCCGGTTCTCGACGACCGAGACGGCGAGCCTCACGGTCATCAAGCGCTCCGGCATCGTGGAGCTGTTCAGCCGCGAGAAGGTCGTGTCGGGTGTGCGCAAGGCCTGCCAGGGACGCCCCGTGAGCGACGCCGACCTCGCCTACCTCGCGCAGCGCGTGGAGGAGAACATCCGGGCGACGGGCGTCTCGCAGATCGAGGCGAACGACATCGGCCTCGCGATCCTCCCGCCGCTGCGCGAGCTCGACGAAGTCGCCTACCTGCGTTTCGCGAGCGTGTACCAGGGCTTCGACTCGCTCGACGACTTCGAGTCGGCGATCGCCCTTCTCCGCGTGGAGAATGCCAGCACCGGCGAGACCTCGGTGGTCGAGTAGCGCGCTGGAGCTGGGAGCGAAGGCCATTTCTGGCCTTCGCCGCAGGCCCGTTCACGGCCGTGCCAGCGCCGAGGGCCGTCTCGGCCCGAGGGTCACGATAGGTTGGCTGCGATGTACGCGCTCCTCTTCCGACTCGTGCTCAGCCGGATGGATCCGGAGACCGCACACCACCTCGCGTTCCGCGTCATCCGGTTGCTGCCGGGCTTCCTCCGCGGCCTCAGCCGGCCCCATCCGTCGCTCGCCGTCGACGCGCTCGGGCTGCGCTTCGCCTCGCCGTTCGGTCTCGCTGCCGGTTTCGACAAGGAGGCCGCCGGCATCCGCGGGCTCGGCGTGCTCGGCTTCGGTCACGTCGAGGTCGGCACGATCACCGCCGTGCCGCAGCCCGGCAACCCGCGACCGCGACTCTTCCGGCTGTTGCCCGACCGCGCGGTGATCAACCGCATGGGCTTCAACAACGCAGGCTCCGAGGCGGCAGCCCGGCGGCTCGAGAAGGCCCGTCGTCGGCGGAACCGGCCGGTGATCGGCGTCAACATCGGCAAGTCGCGCGTCGTCGCGGTCGAGGACGCCCTCGACGACTACCTCGTGTCGACGCGGCGTCTCGCCCCGCTGGCCGACTACCTCGTCGTCAACGTGAGCTCGCCCAACACCCCCGGTCTCCGCGGGCTGCAGGAGCTCGACCTCCTCGCCCCGCTGCTCGAGGCCGTGCGGGATGCCGCCGGCGACGTGCCGGTACTCGTCAAGATCGCGCCCGACGTCACCGACCAGCAGGTGCTGCGGATCGCGGACCTGAGCGTGCGACTCGGTCTCCCCGGACTCGTCGCCACGAACACGACGATCTCGCGCGACGGCCTGCGCACCGCACCTGCCGTCGTGACGGCGGCGGGGGAGGGGGGCCTCTCCGGAGCGCCGCTCGCCGCTCGCTCGCTCGAGGTGCTGCGGCTGCTGCGCGCCCACGTGCCGGCCGACTTCGTACTCGTCTCGGTCGGGGGAGTCGACACCGCCGCCGACGTGCGGGAGCGACTGGACGCCGGAGCGACCCTCGTGCAGGGCTACACGGCGTTCCTCTACCGCGGTCCGCTCTGGGCGCGGTCGATCAACCGCGGTCTGCGCCGCTCGGTGGTCGAGTAGCCGCGACGCGGCGTGTCGAGACCTAGCTCGGGTACTGCCCGCGCTTGACCTGCGGCTTCGGCAGGCGCAGGAAGCGCATCTGCACCGCGGGCATCGCCGCGAACCAGCGCACGCCGCGCTCGACCTTGTCGGCGCCGAACTTCTCGCGCAGGCGGCGGCGCACCTGGAAGCCGAGCACGACGCAGTCGATGACGACGAAGACGAAGACGGCCCAGAACGCGAGGAACGCGTAGTCGGCGATCGCGGGCACGAACCAGGTCAGGATGACGAGCACGAGGATCGGCATGAGGATCTCACCCGCGCTGAACCGGGCATCGACGAAGTCGCGCACATAGCGCTTCTGCGGGCCCTTGTCGCGGATCGTGAGGTAGCGCTCCTCGCCGTTCGCCATGCCGACGCGGGCCTTCTCGCGCTCGACCTGCTGCTGCGCGCGGTTCTGCTGACGCGCGAGTCGGCGATCCTTCGGAACGAGCGGGCGGCGACGTGCCGCCTCCTGCTCCTTGCGGGTCGGCGTCGCGTGGCCCTTGCCGGCGACGGTCGGCTCCGGCTCGACCGGAGTCGCGGGTTCTGGTTTGGATGCTCTGGCCACGACTTAAGATTACGGGATGCCGGAGAACCAGACCCCGACCCCGCACGCCGCCGAGCTCTCGGAGGCGGTCGCGGCCGGTTTCCCCGCCGCCGTCGCCGACCTGTCGAGCCTCGTGCGCATCCCGTCGGTGTCGTGGGACGGGTTCGACCCCGCCCATGTCGTCGCGAGTGCGCAGGCGGTGAAGGCTCTCGCCGACGCGACCGGCGTCTTCGAGGACATCGAGATCGTGCAGGCCCCCTACGGGGATGACGGCAAGCTCGGGCAGCCCGCGGTCATCGCGACGCGGAAGGCACGGAACGGCAAGCCGACGATCCTGCTCTACGCGCACCACGACGTGCAGCCCCCCGGGGAGGACGAGTCCGTCTGGGACTCGTCGCCGTTCGAGCCCACGCTGCGGGGCGACCGGCTCTACGGGCGTGGAGCCGCCGACGACAAGGCCGGCGTCATGGCGCACATCGGCGCCATCCGCGCGCTCACCGACGTACTCGGCACCGACCTCGAGGTCGGTCTCGTGCTCTTCGCCGAGGGCGAGGAGGAGTTCGGGTCGCGGTCGCTGCCCGAGATCTTCCGCCGCTACCGCGACCGCATCGCCTCCGACGTCATCGTCGTCGCCGATTCCGGCAACTGGGATCTCGACACTCCCGCACTCACCGTCGCATTGCGCGGAGCCGTCGCCTTCAACCTCCGGATCACGACCCTGGCGCACGCGAGCCACTCCGGGATGATGGGCGGTGCCGTGCCCGACGCCCCGATGGCGGCCGTCAAGCTGCTGGCGACGCTGTGGAACGACGACGGCTCGGTCGCGGTCGAGGGGCTGACGGCGCACGACGCCGCGACGCCCGACTACGACGAGGCGAAGCTGCGCGAGGAGTCGGGGCTGCTCGAGGGAGCGAGCCCGATCGGCCGGGGCGAGATCCTCTCCCGGCTCTGGTACCAGCCGTCGATCACCGTGACCGGCATGGACATCCCGAGCATCAGGAACGCGTCGAACACCCTCGTGCCGAGTGTGCGGGTGCGGATCAGCTCGCGCGTGGCTCCGGGGCAGACCTGGCAGGACGCCTTCGCCGCGATCGAGGCCCACCTGCGCGCGAACGTGCCGCACGGCGCCGAGCTCTCGATCGAAGACCTCGACAGCGGCAACCCGTTCCTCGTCGACACGAGCGGCTGGGCTGCGGCGGACGCTCTCGAGACCATGGGCGAGGCCTACGAGCGGGATGCCGTGAAGATCGGCGCGGGCGGCTCCATCCCGTTCATCGCCGACCTCGTCGAGCTGTTCCCGGCCTCCCAGATCCTCATCACGGGGGTCGAAGACCCGGAGTCGCGCGCGCACAGCCCGAACGAGTCGGTGCACCTGCCGACCTTCCGTCGCGCGATCCTCGCGGAGGCGCTGCTGCTCGCGCGGCTCGAGGCACGCGCGCCGGGGGAGTAGCGCTCCGGCGATACCCGGGTCGAACGCGTACAATCACCACCATGACGGACACCGCACTGACCTCCTCGACCGATGCGGCCACGCACGGCGTGAAGCTCACCGACACGGCCGCGACGAAGGTCAAGAACCTGCTCGAGCAGGAGGGCCGCGACGACCTGCGTCTGCGTGTCGCCGTCCAGCCCGGCGGCTGCAGCGGTCTCATCTACCA